>JAZLEH010000188.1:0-2685 GCA_045615165.1 Eubacteriales bacterium
GGCATCTGGGGCGGTCAGCCTGATTTTGACGGTGACGATCCCGAGCATCCTATTACCGATTCGGAGCGACTTCGCGCATTCTATATCCCCAACTATTGGGTCGCTAACGACGGTAGAATGGGTGAGTACGGCGCGAATGAGCATTTTATGACGCAATACAGATGGTTTGGTGATGGCTTTGCTCCCGGTATTATTGACAATAAGAATTGGAAGATTAGCTTTAATGAGGATGGAACGGTATTGCTCGTCAGCACTTGGACCACCTTCGATGATTCTGCCGCTCTGCAGCTTGTAAAGTATACCGATGATGACGGAAACGAGTGCATCACGATGATCGGTTGCTACGGTGAGCGTTGGCAATACAGTGATATTCTTTCAAATTGCACCGTTATCAGCGGCGCGTACCTCTATGCTTCCGAGCCTGCTTATGACAGCACCTCTCACACATGCAACTATGGCGCTTGGTACGATACCGATCTCGGTACTCACAGAAGAGATTGCGATTGCGGTAAGTTTGAGACTGCAGAGCATAGCTATGGCGAATGGGGCGAATACGCAGGCTTTGAGGGCATTACAAGACACTGTACCGCGGACGGCTGTGAGGCTTTCGAGCAGAGGGGTGATGAGCCTCAGCATACCTGCTCCTTCGGCGATTGGATGCCCGATCCGAACAACGATATGAAGCACATTCGCAAATGTGAATGCGGTGCAAGTGAAAGCGGCGAACACAACTATCGCGAATGGACGATGAAGGACGAGAATTACCATACGCATTCTTGTCCGACCTGTGGAGCTACCGAGGACTTCGAGCATAGCTTCTACGATTGGATCGCAAAGGATAATAACGACCACGTTCACGAATGTATGGAATGTGATTATGAGTCTGTCCTTCCTCACGATTACGTGAGAGAAGTAACGAAAGAGCCTACCGAAATTGAAACGGGAACTGCGACCTATACTTGTTCTCTTTGCTCGCACAGTTACACCGAGGAGCTTCCGAGACGCATAATCGAGGTTGTCGGAGGAGTTGTCGGCACGGTGCTTAACGTTCCAAACGGTAGCAACGCGTATATTCCCGACGGAACGACGTTTGACGTCGTTCAGCAACCCGTAGAGCAGGTTCCCGAGCAGGTGCTTGGCGAAATTGCCGTAACGGCAGAGGGCGCGGCAAAGGCTCTTGGAATGTATGACCTTGCGCTTCTTCTTGACGGGGCAGAGATCCAGCCCAACGGAACGGTTGCCATAACGATTCCCGCTCCCGATCTTGCGGCGGATTACGAACGAATTATCGTCGTTTATATAGCTCCCGACGGAAGCTACGAGGAATGCGAGACTATCGTTAACGAGGACGGTACGATCACCTTTGCGACTAACCACTTCTCAAGATACGCGGTTATCGGAATAAACTCCGATGGCAACGGAGGACTTAGCGTGGCAGCGATCATAGGAATCATTGCAGGAGCTGTCGTTATAATCGGTATCGGCGGATTTGCGATCTTCTGGTTGGTTATCAAGAAAAGAAAGCTTGGCGATTTATTTCATAAATAATTAAGCGAAAGAGGCATCGGTCCTTGACCCGATGCCTCTTTTAAATTTAACCGGTGTTCGTTTTTAAGCCTGCGGCTTCCTTTTTACAATCGCTTCGGTAACGTTGGTGAGGACGAGGTCGCCGTTTTGGTTATAGGCTTTGATCGAGATCTCAACGAGACCGTTGCGAGCATTCCTTGCGACGAGATTCGTTATCTCTGCTTCACCCTTAAGAACGTCGTTTGCGTAGACGGGCTTTATCCATTCGATCTTGGTTGACTTGCCTGCGATAAGCTCGGTGGAGAAAAGGTCGATTTCAAGATATTTTGCCCACACCGACATAAACGACATAACGCCGGGCGCGATAAGAGCGCCAAACGGGGTGGATTTCGCATATTCCTCGTCGGTATGGAGGGGGATGTTATCATACAGCCTTGCAAATTCGATCATGCGCTCCTTTTCGATAACGGCGGGGGCGATGCTTATTTTCATACCTAATTCAATATCGTCAAAATACATTTTTACCTCTCGATAGCTTTGGGATTTCTCCCGATATTATAACTCTTTATCAAGCAAAAGTCAAGGCGGGGGCGGCTTTTAAAAATCTTTAGTCTGTCTTTAGCGCCCAGTGATATAATTAATTAAATCGGTCGTTATTATACGCGCAATTACAAATAATTAACAATATGCGCTTGATACGACGGATTCGGTGTGTTATACTATTATCAGCTAAAAGAAAAGGGAGCGCGGTATGACGAGTCAAGAAATAAAGAATTTGCTTGAAAAGCAAAGAGAATATTATCGCAGCGGAGCAACGATTCCCGTAAAATTTCGAATAGAGAAGCTAAAAAGACTTTACTCGGCGGTTAAAAGGTATCAGTCGGAAATTAATAACGCACTGCGCGAGGATCTTGGTAAAAGCGATTACGAGGCGTTTATGTGCGAGTCGGGGCTTGCCTTGACCGAGATATCGTATATGATAAAGCACGCGAAAAAATTTGCGAAGAGGAGAGCGGTCAAGACCCCTCTTGCGCAGTTCCGCTCCCGTAGCTATAAGCAAGCGATTCCGTATGGAAACGTGCTTGTTATGAGCCCGTGGAACTATCCGTTTCTTCTTACGATCGAGCCGCTTGAGGTCGGATCGTAGCCATGGCGTTC
>JAZLEH010000189.1:0-26075 GCA_045615165.1 Eubacteriales bacterium
CACTCTTGAAAAGCTTGAAGCAATGACGGCTGTTTGCTCGGTCGGACTTGATATGATTGCAATCCCCGGCGATACAGAGGCGTCTACGATATCGGGTATCATCGCGGACGAGATCTCGATCGGTGTTGTTAATAACAAGACCACTGCGGTAAGAGTTATTCCCGTTTGGGGCAAGGGCGTTGGGGACGTTGCCGAATTCGGCGGACTTCTCGGCTACGCTCCCATTATGCCTCTTAAGAAGGATTCCTGCGCAGACTTCATCGGAAGAGGCGGCAGAATTCCCGCTCCCATCCATTCGCTCAGAAACTAATAAATTTTTGCTCCCTTCGCACGAAGGGAGCTTTTTTTATTTAAAAATGCACAAAATAAGCGATGCCAAAATGAATATATCTAACAAAATTTTTGCTTTAGCATTTTTTATAGTTGACAGTTGATCTTAGCAAATGTATAATGTAGATACATAAATATATTAAATACCCTTATAAAACAAGGAGAGATTTTATGAAAAAATTAAGCAAAATACTTGCAGTTCTGCTTACTTTTTGTTTGCTTTGCGGACTCGTCGTTACCACGGTATTTGCCGATAACGATGCGTCGTATACGCATCCGGGTTTAACTCCGAGCGGAGCGAACGCTGTAAGAATTCAGAATTCCGAAGGTGGACATACCGCCACCATTCACGCTACCAGATTCAATGAATCCAGTGTAACGACCGGGGAAGAGATAATTGACGGAACGAACGTCAAGAACAAATACTTATCGTATAAATCCCCGTCTGATGCGGCAAACTCCTTCTGGGTTGGAACCGGAAGCGGATGGAACGAGCGCTCCTCGTACATTCAGTTGAGGGTTGATGGCTCGTATTCTGCTCCGACGTATTACCTCGGTAATTACAATACTGAAGTTAACAAGATAACCAATGCATTTGATTATTTAACTATTGATTTTGATATAGCTGCGACGGGTGTTATAATCGAATATTCCGACGGTAGCTTTGCTACGGGAACCGATTCGGTCACGTATGACTCGGGCGAGATGAGGGCAACGCTTAGCGACGGCTCTTTCGTCGTTACCTCGGCTGACAAGACGACTACTACCGTTACGGCGACAGACGGAACAGTTACGACTTACTCTACCGGAGCGGGCGGCTTCATTACGATCACCGAGGTCGCTCCCGACGGAAGCAAGACGGTTTCCACAACGTCCGTTGATTCTGCCGGCGTTGCAACAAAGCGCGTCAGTGAATACGGCACGGGTGGAGCACTCATTAATTCATACACGATAACTCGTTCCGCAGTGGCGGCTGACGGCTCTTACACCATAACTCATTCCAGCGGAATGGTTGTTAGCTATAAAAAGAGCCAATCCACACAAAATGGCTACGTGGAAGATGAGGGCGTTGGTTCGTACAATCTAATAACGGTTACCGAAACCTTAACCGTTACTGACGGTAGCGATACCTGCGTTTATGAGATCGCAACGGGATATAAGGGCAGCATATCGCAGAAAACGATCGTATCTTACGTTTGCAAGTACACAAAGAACGGTGCGTTGCTCGCTACGCTTACGAATACGTATAAGAAGAGCGCTAATACCTTCCAGAAAGTGTACGCAGAGGGATTCGATGGCAAAAACTTCGATTTTGATGCTGAAGTTAACGCATTGCCCTCTATCAGCGACGCCGATATTAACGGAAAGCATATTGAATCCTCAAAGCTTTCTTATCCCACGATTTCAATGTATAACACATTGAGATTTTATAATAGCAGTGACAAGCTCGTTTCGAAATATAATTACTATTACATATCGTATCTTAACGGCTCGTTTGGAATCTTTAAGACCAGCTCGGTAACAGAAGGCAATCGTATTGCAACTCTTCCCGATGAGGTTGGCACTTGGAGCCACATTACGATCCTCATAGAAGCTGATAACGAAAACTGGCTTAACTCGAAAATTCATTTCCTCTTAAACGGTGAGCTTTTGAATACCGATATGCTTTCGTCAAAAGCCGTACTAAACAGCTCAAACACAACCACGTATAAGTATCTCGGAATTGAAGACTGGCGCATGACGATTAATAACGTTATGCCCGGTGCAGAAAACTACTATTCATTCGCACTTGATAACGTGGCTATAAACGCGTATAAACCCACCGTTACCGCAAACGAGGACGGCACCTCCACAAGAACTCCGTATTCATCCGGGGACGGTGTTAACGGCATTGACGATTTCTGTGCAAATCTTGACACGAATAAGGATCTTAGAGATTATCAGAACGTCGTTTGCACCAAGGATTACGCAATGCCAAACGGTTATGCAACCGTGGACGGAGTTAAGTATTACTTCGCTGACCTTGCCGCTGCGGCGATAAGCGCCGCAAAGCCGGAGAATAACGAAAGATTCACAACGGCAATCGACATTGACGGCATTAAGATTGAAAACGACGTTAACGTATTCTATATTGACTGCGATAACGAAATGGTTAACGTAACTCTTGATACGGCGTCGGCAAAGAATTACGACGTAATCAGGGTTGCTACCGGCTATATGATTCAGAAAAGCCAGCTTTATCCGGCGGGCGACCTTGGGCTTGGCATAACGAATAATTACGATGCTCTTGCTGTTGGTAACTTCTCGGCCAACTTTGGAAGCGGTGCCGGAGATGCAGGCACGTACTCAACCTCAAAGGTAGTTGTCGGAGCGGGCGGAAATCAATATCTTCAATATGCAACCAAAGCGGGCTCGCAGGCGCACGGAAGATACCGCCGTGATTATTTATACGGCGACTATCAGGGAAATCCGCAGAATTCTACCGTTAAGATCAGTGATTATTCTTACATAACCCTTGATTTTGACGTTGCGGCGGATAAGTACATCGTTGACATCGGTTATCAGCTTAATTACACCTCATCGTCCGCAAGTACCACGGTTGACGGTGTAAAGACCGTAACGTACACGTACAGCTACTTCGTTCAGCCGGTTCAGTATATATTCGAGAACGCAACCAGAGCTGAAATAGAGCAGGCTATTGCCGAAGCAAGAGCGACGCTTATCACGAAGATCGATAGCGCGGCAAGCTATCTTAAAAACGGCAGAGCCGACTCCGTCAGTGCTGACGGAAAGACGGTATCGAAGTACATATATAAGTCGCATGCATTTGACGGAAACGCCGCAATTACGGCGGATACCGTGGGTGCGGATTACGCCGCAGCTCTTGATGCTTACGACTATGATAAAGCAATGGATACCAAGAGGCTCGCGTATTCCGACACGATGAACTTCTCGCTTGATAACAGAGCCTACACGACCGCGAATGCGACCTCATATACGTCCGGATATTCCGCGCTTAACGTTGCGCTTCGCTACTTTGACGGCGAGTGGAAGATCTATATGGACGGAAACGATACGGGATTCGCCCTCTCAAACGAGCTTGGCGAATGGAATCACTTCACCTATACCATACAGGTTACGAAGGATTCGTCAGGTCACTACCGTCAGTCTAAAGTGCGACTCTACTATAACGGAGAGTTCGTTAAGGTAGCAAACATAAACACTAATAACAGCGGTATTGAGATTATTCCGAGAGGACTTGACTGGTATGATCACGATTCAAGTGCTTATGAAGAGCAGAAATTCTCCGTTGGAATTGATAATTTTGCAATAAACTATTATGCCAAGGGATATAAGTCCGAGGGATTTGACGGAATTGATGATCTTTATGCCGATACTAAGGGAAATCTCGTTGATTATAAGGATATAGTATATAACGCAAATTACATCCCCCCTCTTCCCACGGGATACGTTCAGTTGAACGGTGGCGAACTTAACTATCTTCCCACCCTTGTTAAGAGAGCTCTTGCAGGACTTAAGAATGACGACAAAATCAGCTCAACCGAGTCGCTTTTCGACTTCACCATTCCCGACGGAGTTGAGAGATTTGAGTTCAAGGCGTATCGCGGAGCTGAGATAGTCATTGCAAACGATCAGGTGAATGGATACATAGTTGAGCTCGTTGAGCGCACTGCCGAATACGACCTTTATCTTATAAGAGTTGCAAATGAAAGCGATTTGATTACTCTTGAATGGACCGACCCGTTCGGCACAGTTATCCGCACCGAAACCCTTGCACCCGGCGTTCTTGCAAGCGTTGAGGAAATGAGCGGTGTATATTACAGCGTTGGCGGCAAGCTTATCGCCGACGTAAACAGCTGGTATTGGGACCTTGACGGCGACGGAAGCAGATATTCCGAAGTGCCCGCAACCTCCTTTAGCATTGCCGATTCAAAGATAATTGGCGGAAGCAAGGTAACCGTTTATTCAAAGGCTGTATCCGAGGTGCCCGGCCTCCCGTTCGTAATCTACTCTAAGTTTGGCGCATCGCATAGGCTCGTTGGCATCTATACGGCGCAATCGGATCTTAAGTCGGCAGTTGAGAACGCTCCCGACGAGGCTTTCGTAGTTCTCTTTGACGAGGAGTTCACCGTTAGCGAGAATAAAGCGATCAACGTTACACAGGGAAAGAAGCTTTCCATCGACCTTAACGGATGCACGATTACGAGAAGCCATCATACGAGCTCTTATCCCGACTCAGTCTTTGCTCTTTATGACAAGACGGAGTTTAGCGTTTATTCAAGCATCCCAGGCGCACGCATCTTCCTCATCAACGCGGTTAGCGGAGGGGTTATCTTCGGAACTGACGGATTCGTTGCAACGAATGCTACAGCAGATGAGAGCGTTATCAACTTCGGCGGCAATATCGAATTTAACGGCGGTACTGCGATCAAGATGAACGGAGGCTCTAAGACCAACGGCGGAGACCTTGCGCGCGATAATGATCTTAAGATCGTCGTAAACGTACACGATGCGGTCTTCTATTCACCTCTCAGATCCTCCTACGCGACCATAGTTAACCTTGCACCCGACGTTGAGGTAACGATCGATAACTGTAAGTTCTACGTAACCTACGCAACCGGAACAACTGCTTACGCCGTGCTCCACGACTATCAGGATGCAACGAATGCGGGAGTTACCACCTATTACAACGCTGAGACGAAAGCGGTAATACGCAACTGTGAGATAGCCGCTTATGACGATTCGTCCGATAACTACGCAACCCTTTGGTATACGATGAATCCGACAAGCTCGCTTTATATCGAGAACACGAGCGTTATCGGTAAGCTTTCTTATGACGAAAAAAGTCTTAGGGGTAAGGTGACCGTGGGCGCAGGCGTTGAGATCTCCACGGATAGCGCCGCATACTTCACCAAGTGCGATATCAGCCTTGCAGACGGTGTTCTTGCGCTTATGAATCAGAACGGCGGCGATGCTGAGGTTGAAATCACCTACTCGCATTCCACTCTTACGAGATCCTCTCAGCATATTATCACAAGCGACACCAAAACCTATCTTGACCCCGATTGCTACGACAGAAATAAGTACGTTACAGTTACCATTTCTAAGCCTATGACGATCGCGACCTTCACGGCGGATTCAATTCCTTCGTATATTGCGAGCGTTGAATGGCAGAATGCAAGCGGAGAAAAGCTTGGCGAGGGATTCGAATACGTTGGCGCAACTCCCGTATCACCCGTAGATATCAGTACTCTCGAGGGCTTTGAGAGCATAGAATCTAACTGGTACGTTAAGTCCTGCGCGTTCATAAACGAGAGCGGTAAGCAAACCGTTGTCAGCGGAAAGAACGTATTTAAGCCCACCGCAAAATATACCGCTAATATAACCGGCAAAAAGGCGAATATGTCGCTTTCAACCGGCATGATATTCAACCTCTATCTTCCCATTCCCGATGAATTGGTTAATTCGGACAGCATAGTTTGCTCCGAGGCAATCGAGATCCTTCCCGAGATCAAGCTCGTTGACGGCGTTTCGATGCTTGGATTTGCGTTCGAATCCGAGATAACCGAATTTGAGGCAAAGGAAATCGAGATAATCTTCGAGACGGCAGACGGAGCTACGCTCAAATATGCAGTTGAAATAGATGCAATGAAGTACGTTAATTCCGTAACCGCTAAGTATTCCTGCGGAAGCGATGAAAGCATTCTTGCATACGAGATCGTCGCTTATAAGAAAGCGGTTTGCGATTACGTAGGCGTAACCCTCAGCGAAGCTGAAGCTACCGCCGTCGCGGCATTCGAGGCGATCTTCGCAGGCCACGGCGCAGGATGCGCGTGCGATAACGGACTTTATAGCGATGCCGATATCGCGGCAACGCCCGCACCCGATAAGGATGCTTACCGTGCGATCGGAATCAACGGATTTGCATTCCTTCTTAACGCGTCTGAGACAGGACTTCGTATCAACGTAGGTGAAAACGTTGTCGTAAGCAAGGTCACATACATTGATATTGACGGCGAGACCGAGATTATACACGACGTTGCCCTCAAAAACCTTAAGCTTGTTGAAACCGGCAAAGAAAGATACTATATCGTTACCGGAATTTCCGCGGCAAACGTTATCGAACAGATGACGATAACCACGTCCGACGGAAGCGTAAGCTACTCTCTTGCACAGTATATCAAGAGCAATAGCGGAGTAGCGGTTGCGAAAGCGCTCTATTCATACGCTAAGGCGGCGTATAATTTCAAAATTAACTAATAAATAATTACAAAAGCATAACTTGATTGGGATGAAAAGGCTCGCCTTGTGCGAGCCTTTTCTATTGCTTTGATATAACTCTTGGGATGCCGTGTCAAATTCAATTCGCAGAGCAGGCGCGAAATTATACGGTAATGGGATAAAACGCCATAAATCGACACTTTGGGCATTGTAAAATTTAACAAAGTTAATTGTGCAGGTATACAAAATTTGACTCACGGCATTGACATTTGTGTATTTTATAATTATAATTAAGTCAAAGTAATATACTTTTATAAAACAAAAAGGAGAAAAGCTATGAAAAGATTTTCCAAGATCCTCGCAGTATTGCTCACACTCTGTCTTCTGTGTGGCGCTATTGCGATAGTTTCATCTGCAGAAGCACCTTCGCAGACGACTAACACGGACAACGGAACTACGTTCAACTACACGTTTGATAACGATGAAGTTGGAAAGGATTACAATTCCTCGTTCCCGAGCGGAACAGGAAGCGCTGATACCTGCACCTCCGTTAAGGTAGTTGAGAGCGCGGACGGAAACAAGTACGTTGCATACAGATACGTTAAGGATGCAAATAACAAGGCGTATCGCAGAGACTTCCGTTACGCAGTATCGAGCAAGACGGCTCTTGAGAATTATTCCTACATAACCGTTGACTTCGACATTACCGCAGACCAGTATATGGTTCAGGTAGGCTATAAGGTTAGACGCGCATCTGCTACAAGCAGCGGCGTTACCACCTATACCTACAGAGTACAGGAGGACTGGTATCTCTTCGATAAGGACGTAACCGAGGAAGAGATCAACGCAGCAATTGCGGCTTCCGCAGAGACGTTCAAGACTCAGCTCGCAGACGCTGTAAGTAAGATCAAGAATAACAACACTTCAACGGCGAAATACGTTTCGGCGGCAAACGGAAGCTACGCGGCTCTTACCGCTGATACCGACGTTGACGGTTACATAGCATCCCTTTCGGCTTATACCTATGAAAAGTCGATGGCAACCAAGCGACTTTCATACTCTGACGGAGCTTACTTCCACTTCGATAACCGCTTCAAGGGCTTGTTGAAGGATGGCACCGCAGGAAATGGCGGCGACTACGTCGGCGGCGGTTATAACAGATTCTACGTTAAGTTTAAGTACGAAGACGGTGCATGGCAGCTTTATGCGGGTTATTCGGGCGCTGATAAAAAGATTGCAACCCTTTCAAATGAGCTTGGCGAGTGGACACACGTCACCCTTGCGATCCACACCGTTGCAACGAAGACCGAGACCGATAAGGTCAACACAGTAAGCTACGGTAACTCCATGGCTCAGCTCTTCGTTAACGGCGAGCCCGTTACCGCAAAGGAAAAGCTCGTATTCGGATCGGGAAACGTTCTCCTCGATTATATAACTCATATCAACCCGAGAGCATTTGACTTCCAGGTTGCTGACTGGGCTCTTGAGTTTTCAATGGGTATCGACAACCTCGTTACTACCTATTATACAGAGGAAGAGGCATACGTAAAGGATGCCGACGGTAATCCCACCGAGACCCGTGACCCCGCGAACGACGTTCAGTATAATTCGGGATTCGACGCTTACGGTATTGACGACCTCTTCAGAGAGAAGACTCACACCACTCCGATCTATCAGTGCGCGGACGTAGTTTATGATAAGAGCTACCAGGCTCCCGAGGCCGCTGATGAGTATACGCAGGTAAATGGCGGAGATAAGATCTACATTAAGGGTGCTGCGATCAAAGCGGTCAACGTTGCCGCTCACGGATCGGTTATAAACACCACGAGGGATCTTCTCGGACTCACGCCTCAGGGCGGCAATCTCACCATTGAGTGCGCATCATCGGTCAACGTAACTCTCTCCGAGGCAGGAAGCAAGACTCATAATATTGAAAAGACTGCAAACGGCTACTATCTGACCCTTAAGGCATCGGATAATCAGCTCACCCTTCCCACTCTCGGAAGTGATGCTGATATAGTTTTCGGTACTTACGATTACGAGGATTATGAGAACGGCGAGACTACGTCCGGCACTTGGTCCGGCGGACAGGAGCTTCCGGGACTGCTCAACTATAACAAAAACGCGGTATACGCAGCACCTAACGGTAACCACTATACAGCGCTTCGCCGCGATTTTAATAAGTCGGCAGCCTCCATTTCGCATAACGGCTCTAACGGATATATTGAGTGGCGTCTCAGCAAGTGGGGCAACTCCGAAACCGATTACAGAATTGCCGATATGATCTACACTTACGATTATACGATGGTAGATCTTGATTTCGGAACCGACTCTTATAAGCTTCAGGTTGGTTATCGCGTAGTTAATAGCACAAAGGCAAAAACCTATACGATAATGCCCGCGTACAGGACCTACACTCCCGCAGAGCTTACGAAGGAAAACGTTGAGGCTGATATAGCGGCTGTCAAGGCAAGCTTCCTTGCTGACGTTGAAGCGAACAAGGCTAATCTCAAGGCGGCAGATATCGAAAAGTATAGCGCGATCAATATGACTTACGAGGAGGCTCTTGCAACCAAGACCCTCGCATATCTTGAGGGATCGAGCATGTACTACGGTATGCGAACCGCAAACAACGAACTTTCTAAAGTAACTACCGGCACTATCAACTCCTTCATGTACTTCCATTGCGAGAATGGCGTCTGGGGATTGTACGGCGACTCTAAGTATACTCAGCTTCTTTGCGAGCTTCCCGAAAACCCCTATGAATTTATTCATATAACCTTCCTTACCGTGGCTGACCACGATGCGAAGAAGGCTTCTATCTACTTCTTCATTGAAGGTGAGCTCGTTAGCACCAAGGAAGGCTCGGGCAACCTTATAAGCCCCGATGGCTTACGCATTCAGATAAACGCTGACTACAAGCAGGACGATGCTTATTCATACGCATTCGATAACCTTTCGAATAACTACTATCAGTACGGATATTCATCCGGCGAGCTCTACGGTCTTGACGATTACGTTAAGGCGGGCGATTTCAGCTACGCGCCCCTCGCTTGCTACGGCGTTGTATACGATGCCGAGTACGTAACTCCCGATAAGGAATATATCCAGATAAACGACGGCACTAAGTACTACGTTGAACTCATTTTCGGCGAGGTGCTTAAGACTCTTAAGACCGGCGACGTTCTCACCATCCAAAAGGACATTCTCGGCTTCACTCCCGAAGCAGGTGTTGAGGGCTTCAGCGTTATCTGCGAAAACGGCGCTAAGTTCTCCCTTTCCAAGGAAGCGCTTAAAAAGTACGTTCTTGAAACCGAGGATAACGTTAACTACACCGTAAGAACGGCAAACGAAAACGATGCAATTACCCTTAACTGGTACGACTTTGACGGTAACGTTGCCGTAAGCGAAAAGCTCCTTCCCGGAGTTACCGCCTCTGCCGACGGAATCAACGTTGATAACCTCTACGTTGAAAGCGGCGTATATAAGTACGCAACCGGCTGGGAATGGGATATCGACGGTGACGGAGTATTCACCGAGCTTGGTTCGTTCTCTCTCGGCGATAACGTTCCCGAGGAGGTTTCCGTAAAACCCATTGGCGCATCCGTTACCATGGAGCGCTACGCTATCTACTATACCGTTGACGGTTATAACAAGCTTTACGGTGATCTTGCAGATTATGCAAGCGACAAGGGACTCATTAAGATGACCATCGGCGCTCCCGACGGAGCAACCGTCATCCTCTATCAGGATATCACCGAGATGATCGTTCAAAAGAACACATCAACTGACACGATCTTCGTTGAAGAGGGAAAGACTCTCAGCCTTAACCTTAACGGTAAGATCCTTTATCAGTACGGCGAAGCAAACTGGAGCAATGCGATCGTAACCGTAAAAGAGGGCGGTACCTTTAACCTCTACTCCTCCAAGGCAGGCGGCGAGATCTATCAGGCAAGATATGCGTCCGGAACGGGAATTACCGCATACCCCGGCGTTATCACTACCGCAACGGATGCCGATAACATTGAGGTTAACGTTGGTAAGTACGGCGAGTATTCGGGTGATAACCTCACTATTTACAGCGCATCGATTTTCGTTCAGCAGTCTTCTAAAATAACAGCAGAGCATCCCGCATCCGACTCCGAGAAGGTAGTCTTCAACATTGACGGCGGTAAGTATTATGAGATCTTTAAGACCTCTTACGCGCTCATCAAGGTTGCCGCTCCCGATGTTGAATTTAATATCAGAGACGCATTCTTCTATTGCAGCGAGGGTGGAATCATCTGGAGCGACGACAGATATCTTGTAGATAACGCGCATATCGAAATTTACGATTCCGTTATTTACGCAAACAATATGAGAGACGTCATAACCAAGTTCCACGGCGCAAACTCCACGATCTACTTCGAGGGCTGCGATCTTTACGGTAAAATCCAGGGACTTGCAAGCAATAAGATCACTCTTGGTCCCGATAACAGAATCGACGTTCCGGACACCGCAAGCACCAAGGCGTTCGTTCTTGCAGATGGTGTTTCCTTCGCTAAGGCGAGCAACGGCGCTGTAAGCATCGCGATCACCGATTTCGCGCTTCCCACCTTTACCGTTGATGCAAGCAACAAGCTCACCGCGGATTCATTCAGAAATGAGGTTGCGCTTGAAAACATCGCTATGAATTGCGACCTTATCACCTACGCTTCAAACGAAGTTCCCGAGAGCGTTAAGACTGTTACTTGGCTCGACGTTGACGGTTCAACCATCGCGTCTGAGGCTTGGGTTGCAGGAAGCGCGGTAGCTCATCCCGAACACAGCGGTGTTTCCGGAGCAGACTACTACTTCAAGCTTCGCTACGTATGGACCTACTCTGACGGAAGCGATGCATCCGAGGGTATCGTGAAAGACGATATCGAGAACGTATTCAAGCCCGAAAAGGTTTATACCGCAGACGCTATCTCCGGTATGAAGGCTAATATGGCTCTTCTCACCGATATGTCGTTCAACCTCTATCTTCCTATTTCCGATAAGATATCTGACCTTGTTATCACCGATTCCAAGGGATCGATGATGTCCTACGAGGTTGTTAACGTTCTCGGAAAGGATATGTATCGCATCTCTTGGAAGCAGGCTATCAACGATTTCGCCCCTGAGATAGTTACTGTCTCTTACGTAGCTTATGGCACGGATCTTTCCGTTGAGGTTGCGCTTGATCCCATCAAGTACGCAACTCTCGTTGCTTCCACCTACGAGTGCGGAAGCGTTGAGGCAACTCTCGCTTATGAGATCGTTAACTATAAGGCGTCCGTTTCTACATTCGTTGCAATGGTAAACAACTCGACCTTCCAGAACGATAGATACGACGAATTCCTTCAGGTATTCGCGGCTCACGAAAACTGCACCTGCGTCGACACCTCAGTTAACATCAGCGATGAAGAGGCGGCAGTTGATTACTCGGCGCTTATGCCCGACGTTCAGTGGGTACAGTATCAGCTTTCGATCGATGAGATCGGAATGATCATCAAGGCAGACGAGAACGCTGAGGTTTCGGTATACTATATCGGTATCGACGGCGAGCAGGTTGACCTTGAGGTGGTTTATAACAAGACTGCACAGTACCACATCGTAAGCAACGTTAAGGCGGCGTACATCGACGAGATCATGTACATCACCGTGAACGGTAATACCGGAACGTATTGTCTCGGTAAGTTCATCCTTAACCAGCCCGATGTAGCAGTTGCAAAGGCTATCTACACCTACGCAAAGGCTGCCGAGGCTTACAAGCACGCACCTGAAAAATAATAAAAAAATAACTACAAAAGCATAACATGATTGGGAAGAAAAGGTTCGCCTCGTGCGAGCCTTTTCTTTTTTCGCGGATATTTTTGTATAAATTGCCGTTTCCGCGCTCGTCGTAGGTTTCTACGCCGTCGCTTGTCAGCCGACGATTCTACTCAAAATCTCCTGCGCAAATGCTTGGTGAGATAAATTGCTTTTTGTCGCTTGTCAGCCGACGATTTCTCCGCAAAATTTCCAAGCAAACGGCTGGGGGCGTTATAGCCTGTCCTTCGTGATTTATGCATAAAAGATATCGCAAATAACGATAGGGTACGCGGTGAAGGCGGAAAATGCGACGCCCGGCGACTATTCGCGGCACGGGGCTACCCAATCCGATATAATTTTGCAGACCTATTTTGACGATTTTCTCTCGACGGCGAGTGTAGAATATACTCAACAAAGCTTTTACGGGGGATTTGAAATGGAAAATAAAAGAATTGAAAAAACGGGTCTTATGGACGGCGTGGGCGTTATCATCAAGGACGGCATCGAGCGTCGGCGCGGAAATCCGCTGGCGATATTTGCGGACGGGATGATTCTTATAACGGCGTTTTTGTTTGCGAGGTGTCATATCGCGTTTGGCGCGTATCCGCTTGCGACGGCTTTCGTTTCCCTTTTGCCGATCGGGGTGTGGATTGCGCTTATCGGGGCTATCGTCGGCTCACTCACACTTGGAAAAATAGGGATCATTCACGCGATAATATGCGTTGTCGCGGTCTTTTTGCGCGTTATAATTTCGGGGGGAAGGGGTAGCGGCGGCGAGACCTTTAAAGAGCCGCTCACGATGCGAATCTCGGTTGCGATGATAGCGGCGTTCGTCGGAGGGGCTTACGAAATTCTGCTCAGCGGATTCGTTCTTTCGGCGGTGGTCTATCTTTGCTTTTCGGTGCTTTCGGCGGCGGTTTTTACCTTCGCGCTCTCGGGGATATTCGACGCGGGCATAGACCTTAACTCACTCGTCCTTGGAGACGAGAACGTTTTTGCAAATCGCAAGAACAGAAGAGAGACCTTTTCCTCCTATCTTTTTCAGGCGACGGCGCTTTTGTATATCTTTCTTATATCGCTTTCTCTAAGAAGCTATAGCTTCTTCGGAATAACGCCGGCTTACGTTTTCTCTGCTTTTATCACCCTGCTCGTCGCGAAGAGGTTCGGCGGGATCAGGGGTGTGACGGTCGGGTTTATTTCTTCATTCGGAATATCGGGCGTTTATGCGGTTGCGTTTGCCCTCGTCGGACTTGGAGCGGGGGTCGTTTTCCCTGCGGGAATTGCGTACGCGCTATCGCTTGGAGGAGGGCTTCTTTGCGCGTGGAGCTATTATTCCGCCGGGGTAATCGGAATTCTCACGACGCTTCCCGAATTTATATTCGCGGCTATGATATCCCTTCCCGTGTTAAGAAAAACGGGAGCGACGGTCATAAATAAGGAGACGGACACCGAGGAGGGAAGGGTGGCGAAGGATATGGTCACCGCCACCGCTCTTGCTTATAAAAGCGGCATCGACCACGGCTCGGCGTCGATCGAAAGGATGTTCTCGAGATGCTCCGGCACGCTTCGGAATATAAGCGATGGGGAGCGAGGGCTTTTATACGAGGAATACGAGGGGCGCGTTATCTCGGCGATAAGGGGCTTTTGCCGCGATTGCAATTTTTACGACAGGTGCGTTGCGGAAAATCCCGCACCGTGCGTTGAATGCGTTGAGGCTCTCGCAACGATGCTTTATAAAAAGGAGAAGATCTTTCCCGACGATTCGACCGCCCTTCCGCGTTATTGCCATAACGGCGAGGCTCTGATATCGGAGCTTGAGCGCGCGGTTGCCGAGGCAGAGATGGAGAAGGAAAAGCGCAGAAAGGTAGAGGCGATAGCAGACGAATACGAAATATGCTCACGCCTCGTTGCGGAGGTTGCGCGGTATTACGAGCGCGAGCGGATGCAGAACACGGCGCTTTCGGAAAAGATGTGCGATATCATACGGGAGAGTGGGCTTCCGAGGTGCGAGGCGAGGGTCTTCGGCGACAGGAAAAAGCATATTATAATCGCGGGAGAGGACAAGGACGGAGGCATCGTTACCTCACCCGAGCTTCACGCGAGGATAGAGAGCGCGGCGGGGATAAAGCTCGGCGATCCCGAATATTATCGGAACGGGGATTACGCGCTTCTTGAATGCTCGGGCGCGCCGATGTATTCGGTTGAATTTTCCACGGCGCAGAGAAATGCAAGCGGCGTTTCTGTTTCGGGAGACAGCGTCGCCTCGTTTGAGGATGGAGACGGAAGATTTTATTCCCTCATTGCGGACGGAATGGGAAGCGGTGATCTTGCGCGCAGGACCTCACGCATCGCGCGCGACCTTTTAAGCAACATACTTGCCGCGCCCTGCTCGAAAAGCACGGCGTTTCACATACTTAACCACGTGGTCAGATCAAGGTGCGAGGAATGCTCAACGAGCGTTGACCTTTTTGACTTCGATCTTATCACGGGTGAGGGCGTCTTTTATAAATGCGGCGCGGCGGCGTCGTACGTTAAGCGGGACGGCTCGATATTCAGAATTCGCTCGGAGACCGCGCCGATAGGCATTATGAAGAATATTGACGCCGAGCGGATAAGGGTCGAGGTGCGCGGCGGTGACTGGGTGGTTATGATCTCCGACGGTATAAGCCAGACGGTAGAGGACTCGGCTTGGCTTCTTGAATTTCTGTCAAAGCCCGTAACGACGGACGTCGCCTCTTACGCCACGGCAATCGTCGATGAGGCGGTGAAGCGGGGGCGTATCTACGACGATCTCACGGTCGCGGTCGTGAGGATAATAAAGCTTTAATCGCGCTACCTTTTCGTTTATCAATATAACCGCCATCCGTTGATTGTTTTCGGCGCGGGTGGTATAATTTAATCGTTAGAAGATATAAAAAGGAGCAAGGTTATGTTTGATATTGCGATTATCGGCGCGGGCGTGATCGGCGGTATGGTTGCGCGCGAGCTTAGCAAATACGACCTTAAGATCGTGATGCTCGAAAAGCTTTCCGACGTTTCTCTCGGTGCAACGCGAGCAAACAGCGCGATAGTTCACGCGGGATTCGATGCGAAACCCGGCTCGCTTAAGGCGAAGCTTAACGTTCGCGGCTCGGAGATGATGGAGCGCGTGGCAAGGGAGCTTGGAGTAAAATATTTAAAATGCGGCTCGATCGTAGTCGGATTTGATGAAGAGGATAAAAAAACTCTCGAAGGTCTTCTTGAAAGAGGCGTAAAAAACGGAGTTAAGGGGCTGAGGCTCGTTGCGAGAGATGAGCTTCTTGAAATAGAAAGCGGTGTCGGAGAGGGAGTAAAATACGCTCTTATCGCTCCGAGCGGTGCAATAATCTGCCCGTACGAGCTTTGTATGGCGGCGGTAGGAAACGCTATGGATAACGGCGCTCAGCTTATGCTTGATTTCGACGTTACCGCGATCGAGAAAAACGACGGATACTACACCGTCCGCTCGGGCGAGAATTCGGTCGAGACAAGAATCGTAATAAACTGCGCGGGAATTTATTCCGACGAGGTCGCGCGTATGGCGGGGGACGACAGCTTCACCGTTAAGGCAAGGCGCGGCGAATATATGCTTCTTGATAAGGAGTGCGGAAATATCGTAAGCCACACGATCTTCCGTTGCCCCTCTAAGATGGGTAAGGGAATACTCGTTTCCCCGACTGTTGACGGAAATATTATCCTTGGTCCTACTGCCGAGGATATCGACGATAAAGAGGACAAGAGAACCACCGCGAAGGGGCTTGATTCTGTTCGCCGTCAGGCATCGGAGCAGGTTTCGGGAATCAACTTTGCGAAGGTGATAACCTCCTTCACGGGTCTTCGCTCGACCGGCTCGACGGGAGATTTTATAATCAATATGCGTGACGGATTTATAAACTGCGCGGGAATTGAAAGCCCCGGTCTTTCCTCCGCGCCCGCTATTGCGGAATACGTCGCAGATCTCATTCGTGAGAGCGGTAAGGAGCTTACGCCCAAGGCGGACTTTAACCCCCGCCGCAAGCCGATGCACTACTTCCGCGAAATGACGATAGACGAGAAAAACGAGATAATAAAAAATCGCCCTGAGTTTGCGCACGTTATCTGCAGATGCGAGATCGTGACCGAGGGTGAGATACTTGAGGCAATACGCACGAATCCCAAGCCCCGTGACGTTGACGGAGTCAAGAGAAGGACTCGCGCAAGTATGGGAAGATGCCAGGGCGGCTTCTGCACGCCTTATATCATCGAGCTTCTTGCAAAAGAGATGGGATGCGATTACTCAGAGGTGACGAAATTCGGCGGAGAGTCGTATATCAACCTCGGAAGGACGAAGGGAGACGCGTGATGACCGAGAGATTTTCAAAGAACCTCGTAATAGTCGGCGGTGGCCCTGCGGGTATGGCGGCGGCGGTAGCGGCTTATGAAGCGGGGGAGAGGGATATACTCATCCTTGAAAGAGACACGGCGCTCGGCGGAATCCTTCGCCAGTGCATACATAACGGCTTCGGACTTCACAGATTCGGTGAGGAGCTTACCGGCCCCGAATATGCGCACAGATATGAGATGATGGTGCGCGAGCTTGGAATCCCCTTTATGCTCGACACGATGGTCGTTGACATAGACGAAAATAAAAAGGTGACGGCGATGAATAAGGAGCGCGGAATCTTCGTTATCGAGGCGAAGGCGATCGTGCTTGCCATGGGTTGCCGCGAGCGTCCAAAGGGCGCACTCAATATTGCGGGCGCGCGCCCTGCAGGAATATATACCGCCGGTACGGCGCAGAAATTCGTTAATATGAAGGGCTATATGCCGGGGCGTGAGGTCGTTATACTCGGTTCGGGCGATATCGGACTTATTATGGCGCGCCGTATGACACTTGAGGGCGCTGCCGTTAAGGCGGTTTGCGAGCTTATGCCCTACTCGGGCGGACTTGCACGCAATATCGAACAATGCCTTAACGATTTCGGAATTCCGCTTCGTTTAAGTCACACGGTTGTGGACATACACGGCAAGGATCGCCTTACGGGCGTTACTATTGCGGCAGTTGACGAGAACCGCAGACCCATTCCCGAAACGGCGGAATACATCCCCTGCGACACCCTGCTTCTTTCCTGCGGGCTTATACCCGAAAACGAGCTTGCCAAGGGCGCGGGAATACCGCTTGACAGAGTGACGGGCGGCGCTACGGTAGACGGAGACCGCGAGACGATAATCCCCGGAGTTTTCGCCTGCGGAAACGCGCTCCACGTTCACGACCTCGTTGATTACGTTTCGGAGGAGGCGGTAATAGCGGGACAAGCCGCAGTGAGATATATTTGCGGCGGCGTTAATAAAACGCTTGATATAAACCTTAAGGCTGGCGGCAGGGTGAGATATACCGTGCCGCAGAGAATAACCGAGGCAAAGGACACGACCGTGTATTTCAGAGTTGCCGACGTTTATAGAGATAAGAAGCTTGTCGTGCGCTTCGGTGACACGGTGATAAGCTCGAAGAAGAAGCAGAAGCTCGCCCCCGGTGAGATGGAGACCGTTCTGATAAGCGGAGAGGTGCTCTCGTCTATCGGATGCGGAGTAATTGAGATTGGACTTGAGGACTAAGATATGGAAAGAATTCTTACTTGTATAGTTTGCCCAAGGGGATGTGCTCTTTCCGTTGAGCTTGGCGACGGCGGCGAGGTTTTGTCGGTTAAGGGAAACGCCTGCAAGCGCGGCGTGGTATACGCAGAAAACGAGTGCACGCATCCTATGCGCACCGTGACCTCCACCGTGAAGCTTGAGGACGGCAGATTAATAGCCGTTAAAACCTCACAGACCGTTCCAAAGGAAATGGTTTTTGCCGTTATGAATGAGATAAACAAGGTTCGCGCAAGCAGTAGCGTTAGGATCGGTGAAGTTATCATAAAAGGCGTTTGCGGACTCGCCGCGGATATCGTTGCAACCTCAGAGCCTATGTAAACAAATATATACAAAATACCCGCTGTTCAAAATCGGGTATTTTTGTTATCTTTTCTTATTGACAATTAAAAATTTATAATGTATAATATGTGTACATAAAATAGATATGTGTACATTAACGGAGGTTATCTATATGGGCAACGTTTTTTACGTAAAGGATTTCGTTAAGGAAGGTATTTCCGACAGTACCGCGATCGCGACCTGCTTCCTTTCTGCGAATGCGGTCAGTCCGCGAACGATAGTGTTCGACGGAAGAGATTATATGATCGACGAGGCAATCGTGCTTGAATCGGATACGCACGTTATCATTGACGACTGTGAGATCATGCAGAACGACAGAGTTTTTGACAACGTTTTCCGCGGAGCAAACGTTATAGTTAATCCCGAAAAGCCGAATGAATATCCCCTTGACGTTCTTGATATCGAGAACGTGAAAATCGAGGGTAAGGGCAATGCGCGCATCACGGGAACTAAAGTGCCGCGCGTCGGATTCCACCCCGGCAAGAATAATTATCAGCGAATGAACGGCGATTTCTGGGGCTGGCGCACGATGATGATCTGCTTTGCTAACGGAAAGAATATCGAGATATCGGGTCTTTCGCTTACGCACACGATGTGCTGGGCGGTCACCTTTGAATTCTGCGAAGAGGTCTACGTACACGACCTTTATATAGACGCGAGAGTAAAGAACGGCGACGGAATCGATTTCCGCTCCGGTTGCCATCATTGCAAGGTAGAGAACATCTCCGGCTATACTGCCGATGATACCGTTGCTTGCACGGCGCTTGCAGGTAATCGCGGCAGAATTACTTATCCCAACAAGAAGTCGGTTTATCCGATGAGTGTGACGGGCGGTCTTGCCCGCGGTCGCTCCTGCGATATTCACGACGTTGAGATCAAGGGAATAAGGACGGGCGGCCTTTGCCACGCGATAATCTGCCTTGCGGCTTACGGCAATCAGGTTTATAACATCAACATTTCCGACGTTGACGAAGCTCCCAGCGGTGGCAGAGCGGCAACCGTGTCAATATATACCGGATACGGTGACGGATATAACCCCGGCGACCTTCACGATATTTATATTGACGGAGTTCACGCAACGCAGGCGCGCGCCGCAGTTGAAATCAGAGCGGACGTTAAAAACGTGCAGGTAAAGAACATCGTCCAGGACGACGTTGCAGAGCTTGAAATGTGTACGAATCCCACCTATAAGGATAAGACCTATTACAAGGTTGGAATATCCACTACGGGACATCCCGTCGAGGAGTTTGACTCCGAATATTTCGCGGCGCTCAAGAGCGCACACATTAGTGTTGTCGAGCTTTCCGCGAAGCGTGACGATGCGTTCAAGTATGATTTCAAGACGCTTTCCAACCTTTCATACGAGTATAACGTGGCGATAAACTCGCTTCATTTTCCGTTTATGCCGTTTGATGAGATCGATATTTCAAAGCCCGAGCTTGCTGACGCAACCGTCGAGAGGCTCTCCGAGCTTATGCGCCGTGCAAATCGCGACGCGGCTATAACCAAATTCGTTATTCATCCGAGCGGCGAGCCGATTGCGGACGAGGAGCGTGCCGAGAGAATGGCGTGCGCGAAGAATAGCCTTAAAAAGCTTGCCGATCTTGCTTGCGAGCTTGGCGCAGAGATCGCGGTTGAAAATCTTCCGCGCACCTGCCTCGGTAAGAATTCTGCAGAGATGCTCGAGCTTCTCTCTGCTCATCCCTTCCTCCGCGTTTGCTTCGACACCAACCACCTCCTCTCCGAGAGCCACGAGGACTTCGTTCGCGCGGTTGGCGATAAGATCATAACCACCCACGTTTCGGACTACGATTTCGTTGATGAGCGCCACGTTTTGCCCGGTGAGGGAAGCGTTGATTGGAAGAAGGTTATCGACTCGCTTATCGCTGCGGGATACGCAGGAAACTGGATCTACGAGATTGGCTTCGGAAACACGAAGCACATCGAGCGCGAAAGAGATCTCACTCCCGACGATTTCATTGATAACGCGGCGGCGATCTTCAAGGGAGAAGCGCCGAAGCTTCTTAAAGCAAGATATATATTCAAAGAAAAATAAAAAGGTCATCGCCCTCGGGCATAACCGAAAACGAAATAGTGAGGTATAGATTTCTCTGTACCTCACTTGCTTTTTATCCGTATTTAATCTTCCGATCTCGGCATCTTGACGTGTGTATGCACTCTTTTGGGGTTTAAAGCGATTTCAGCCACGCCTCGATCTTGTCGCAATAGTATTTTTTGTATCCCTCTTCATTCGGGTGCCAGCCGTCGCCACTTTTGGTATACGTTTTCTTTATTTCATAAAGCGCGGGGTCAATTTCTTCTTTGTAGTATGCGAAGGGTGGCACGGAAACGTTAAGGTCAAGGAAGGGGACGCCCCATTTTTCACACATCCTTTTTGCGGCGAGATAGAAGTTATCCTCACCCGTATAGCAGGCGCGGTATTTCTCGGTCATCTGATGAACTGCGATATATCCGTATTTCTTGCCTGCGAAGCGGACGGTCAGCCTCTTTAGCATCGATTCAAATGCACCGCAGAAGGTGGATTCGTCAAACGGGCCTTTGTAGCCGTCGGTTATCTCACCGAATAGGGGCTCGTTATATTCACGGTTGAGCGAGGCGTCGTTAACTCCGCCCTCAAGAATCGCGTAATCGGCGTCCTTATTCATATTATCAACGGTGAGGCAAACGCAATGGCGGGGGGCGCCCGAAACCTTGCTGCGCAGCCCTGCGGTGATTGTTCCGCCGCCGACTCCAAGATTTTCATATTCTGCGCCGACTCTGTCGCAGATGATTTTGCCATATCCGCCGTTGCAACCCGCTCCGGCACAAATGCTGTCTCCATTCCAAGAGATCAATTTTCCTTTGAGTGCGTTCATAGCTAAGCTCCATTTATAGTTTTTATTAATTTTAGCACACGGCTTTTGTTTTGTAAATAGTTTTATCCAAAATCTCTGTACAAACGCGATTTTTTATGATAAAATAGTAGTGTTAAAAAAGAAAGGATACCCTTATGGAAAAGAAAAATTTTGCAAGGTCGGAATGGACTATTCTGATCCTTTTCGGCTTGATCGGTCAGATTGCGTGGTCGGTCGAGAATATGTATTTTAATCTCTTCGTGTTTGACACGATTGCCCCCGACCTTTCGGCGATAACGCTGATGGTTCAGCTCTCCGGAGTGACGGCGACCGTGGTGACCCTTATAGCCGGCACACTCTCGGATAAATCGGGCAACAGGCGCTCGTTTATTTCCTACGGATATCTTATATGGGGCGTTACGGTGGCGCTCTTTGGATTTTTAGCCCCCGATACCGTTGCATCGATATTCAACCTTGATTCGACAAGGGCGGTGACGGTGACCCTCGCCCTCGTAATTATCGGCGACTGCGTTATGACGGCGTTTGGCTCAACTGCAAACGATGCAAGCTTTAACGCCTGGGTAACTGATAACACCGAGTCGGAATATCGCGGTAAGGTAGAGGGCGTGTTATCTATTTTGCCCCTTGCGGCAATGCTTATCGTTGCGGGCGGATTCGGAATGCTCGTTGAAGCGCTTGACTATAAATGGATCTTCCTTGCGCTCGGCGTTGTTATAACGATTTGCGGCGCTGTCGGCATTTTTATGATAAAGGATAGCCCCGCGCTTGAAAAGAGCGGAAGAATGAGGGATATCTTCTACGGCTTCAAGCCGTCGGTTATAAGATCGAATCCCGCGCTTTATCTCGTTCTGCTCGTCGTGCTTGTTTACGGCGTGGCGTGTCAAATTTTTATGCCGTATCTTATCATATATATGAGCTCGTATCTCAGCTTCTCCGTGCTTGAATACAGTGCGGTGTTCGCTATTGCAATTCTTCTCGGCGCGGGGGTCAACCTCTATCTTACGAGGCTTTCGGACAGACGCGATAAGACCGCGCTCCTCTATATTGCGACGGGTATATTTGCAGTCGGACTTCTCGGAATGTATCTCGTTAAGGATATGAATAAAACGGCGGTGCTCGTGCTCTTCGGAATTGCGGGCTTCGTAATGATCTCGGGATATATTTTCATTTCGGCACTTGCAAATTCGCTCGTAAGAGATAATACACCCGTCGGTGAGGTCGGCAAGCTTCAGGGTGTTCGAATGGTATTCAGCGTTCTTATACCTATGCTCGTCGGACCGATGATAGGAAACGGAATAAACAGTATAAGAAATATCCCTCTTCCCGATATGGATTCGCCCGACAGTATGACGACCGAGTATATCCCCGCCCCGGAAATATTCCTTGCCGCCGCGGTTTGCTCGCTTATATTGCTTTTGATAATTCCCGTTTTGAGAAAGACTATTAAGAGCGCCTCGAAAAAGGCGTAAAAAGAAAGGACGGTTGCCTCGGCTGCCGTCCTTTAAAATTATAGATTGACATGCACCCGCTTGATCGCGACGAGTATCGCGGGTATGAGGATAAGCTGAATAATTATTCCGGGAATCGCTTCAAGGAAAGTTCCCGTGATAAATGCGGAGAAAGTGTAAGGGCTTTCCGCAGTTCCGTAGAGAAATGCGCTGACAACGCCCTTGATCGCCCTGCCGATGATCATAGAAAGAATGAGAGCGGCGTAAACCGAGACGAGATTCTTCTTTTTGAAGATTATGAGGAAGAAGAGTGCCGCGAAAAATCCGTATGCCGCAAGCTCAACCGACATAGCGACCGCTTTCGGATAGAGGGGCGGTGCGCTGAAAAGCAGTGAGCGGATGATGGGAAGCGATGCACCGATAACGAGACCGTATTTCCAGCCGAGTATAAAACCTGCGAGAAGCGCGGGAATATGCATCGGAAGAAGCATACTTCCGATCTCGGGAATCTGACCGGTGAGGAAAGGGAGCGTAAGACCGAGCGCGAAAAGCATTCCTGCGATTGCGAGGTCGTGTACCATCTTATTTTTCATCGTGCACCTCCGTTAATGTTTTCGGTCAATTTATATTTTAGCATATTTTCGGGAGCTTGTAAATATTTTTGTATTATTTTATCGGAGTTTTGTGTTTTTTATCTCCTTTATTGACAAAATACGGAATTGAATGTATAATATAGAAAAATGAAAAAAGATTTTGAGGTGCAATATGGCAACTATATCGGAAAGAATTGAAACTGAGATCAAACACACCTGCGACGTCCTCGTTATCGGCGGCGGCTTTGCGGGAATTGCGGCGGCACTCTCTGCGGCAAGAGAGGGTAAAAAGACTATCCTCGTAGAAAAGAGCTATTACCTCGGCGGTCTCGGCACTTCGGGACTCGTTACGATATATCTTCCTATATGCGACGGAATGGGCAGACAGGCTTCGTTCGGTCTTGCGGAGGAGCTTCTTAAAATGTCGGTTGAGATCGAGTGCAACGGAAAGCGCGGAGTTAAAAACTGGCTTCTCGGTGAGGGTCCTTGCGGTAAGGACGACATGAGATATATGGTTGAATTCAATCCCTCGCTCTTCGCAATTTCGGCTGAAAAGGCGATTCTTAAAGCGGGCGCGGAGATCCTTTACGGCGTAAGCCTCGTTTCCGCAGTTACCGAAAACGATAAGATCAAATACGCGATAGTTGAAGGAAAGTCGGGACGATACGCGATCGAAGCTAAGAGCTACGTTGACTCATCGGGTGACGCAGACCTCGCCGAAAGAGCGGGCGCGCCCACCGCAAAATTCAAGTACGGCAACGTTCTCGCGGCTTGGTATTATTACTATGATAAGACGGGCTACGACCTCACGATGCTCGGCGCGGCAGACCTTATGCCCGGAATGAAGCCTGTTCAGAAGCTTAGCGACAAGCGCTTTGAAGGACTTGAGGACGTTGAGATCTCGGAATTTATGCAACTCTCACACGACAGACTCCTTGAAAAAGTCCTTGAAAAGAGAAAAGAGGATGAAACCCACGTTCCCACAACGATCGCAAGCATTCCGCAGTTCAGAATGACGAGGCGAATCGTCGGTGACTATACCTTCACCCTTGATGACGACCATAAGTATTTCGAGGACTCGGTAGGACTCTATACGAACTGGAGAAAGCGTGGACCCGTGTACGAGCTTCCTATGCGCTCGCTCTATTCAAGCAAGATGAAGAACCTTGCCTGCGCAGGAAGAAATATCTCGGTTGACGACGATATGTGGGAGATATCAAGAGTTATTCCTTGTTGTAGCGTAATGGGCGAGGCGGCAGGTCTTATGGCGGCTATGTCAGACGATTTCACCGCTCTTGACGTTAAGGAAGTGCAGAAGAAGCTTTACGAACGCGGAGTCAAGATCCACGAGTGCGAGCTTCCTCCCGTTAAAGAGTAATACATAAAATTTAAGATAACTACTGGCGTATATATACCTGTGTTTGCTTGATGTAAAGGAGATATAATGTTTTTTAGCCTTGTAAGATTTTTAATCGGCGCTTTAGTTTTTATAGGTATATCCATAGTTATAAAGGCAAAGAAGGGCAGGCGTAGATTGAAAACGGCGGTCACGTTGTTGATCGCGATTGCTTTCTCTTGCTTTATGTCATATATTCCGTTTGAAAACCAATTCGTTACGTTTTCGAGTGTTGAATCGGCATATAAATATTATTCTTATGAAAATAAAAATATAGAAGTTGTTGTAAGCGGCGAGAACTGCGATTTGATAATTGGAAAAGACGATGCTTTTTCGTATTATATATTTCCCAAAAACGAAGACGGATGGAAGATTGGTATCCATTCGTTATGCAATGTAGAACATTTTTCATCATCAGACTATAGCGCAGATAAGATTCAATACAAATCAATGGACGAGGGATTTATAGTAGTATACGACCATGGTAGGGATTTAAGACTCGAATTTTCGGACGTATATAACACCTCGTTTGAATGCAAAAAGATTGACAGGGTGAACGTATATTACGCGTTTATTCCATGTTTTGATTCGGAATATCAGCTTTACGTTAACGGAGAAAAAGTTGATTTCGGAAATTTTGATGTGTGGTGAATATATAAAATAAAGAGATTCACGAATGCACGTATATGGATTTGCTATATGTGCTTGGTGTCATACATTATATTCAATTGCAAGCTCTGATCCAATCTTAAGAGCAAATCAAAGGGGGTATACGTTAAGATGAATTCATTTATTAATATAATTTTGATAATTGTAAATATAATTTCTTTTGTTGTTACAATATTATTTTCAATATTTGGTTTATATGATGAAATAATGGGACCGGCACATTCTGAAAAATTGCTTAAAAAACTGCATATTCCGCTTAGCTACAATGGAGTTTTGATTATAGGAATAGTTTCTATATTAATTATGTTCATTAGTTATATTTTGAGAACTAAGCTACTCGGGAGAATGTAAAAGTTCCCTAAGAATTATAGAATTCGTATATCGGATATATGTTAACGGAGAAAAAGTTGATTTCGGAAATTTTGATGTGTGGTGAATATATAAAATAAAGAGATTCACGAATGCACGTATATTTACGAGTATAATAACAGCGGTAATATTACGAGTGTGAAAAAGTACGCGCTTACGGCAAGCGGTGTAACACCGTCGGGAAGTTATACGGAAGTTTTCAAGGATATAACCTACAATAGGTTTGTTTGCCATTAATGATAAGAATGATAAGTTGTTTTCGATTACAGCAGGAGCTCATTTTATAATCGGAGGGCATGCTACTTTTTCATTTAATTTTACTGAATTTTTCATAAGGTTGTGCGAA
>JAZLEH010000190.1:0-2131 GCA_045615165.1 Eubacteriales bacterium
CGCTTGCGGTATATTGCGTCATTCGGCGCATACGCACCGCCGAATAGCAAACTATATTTTCGAGCCGTCGGAGAACCGCGGAGCGAGTTTGAGTCCGAAATAAGAAAAAGGATTGCCTTGTTAGACAATCCTTATCCTTTGGTCGAATGAGGCGGCAAATGCCGCGATGCGGCTTTTGCGAAAGTAAATGCTACGCATTTCTTTCGGACTGATCTCAGCTTTGCTGAGAAGCCTCACAACTTAAAATCAAAAAAGAACAGATAACCGCAAGGGCTATCTGTTCTTTTTTGGTCGAAGTGGCGGGACTCGAACTCGCGGCCTCCAGTACCCGAAACTGGCGCGCTACCAGCTGCGCTACACCTCGATTGAATTGTGGGTTTTAAATATGTGGGACATAGCGGGGGTGTATCCGCGCGCCCCTTCGGGCTGAACGCGCCGTCGCATAGTCGCCGATTGTTGCTCGTAAACTCGCTTAGCCGACTCCTTGCTTTGGGCTGATCGCTTCAAAAAACAGTTATCAACTGTTTTTATCGCTCACTACCAGCTACGCTACACCTCGTGATATAAACATATTTCAGTTACCGTATTATTATACCAAAGGGATTGCGATTTGTCAAGAGATTTGCGAAAAAAGAGCTGAAAAGAGGGGCGGTACGTATTGCATATTGGGAAGCGATGTGATATAATAGCTTCGCGGAGTGGTGGAGATGGGCTTTTGCTTGCTTCGCGAGACGTTTTAAGAGATCGGGAAAGAAAATGAAAAAACAAATTTCTATTTATTCTTTAATAACACTCGGGTCGTTGCTATACGGCGTGGGAACGGTGTTATTTATATTTCCGAACGAGATTCTTCTCGGAGGAACGAGCGGAATTGCACTTCTTATCAGCCGTTGGTTTTCGGTTGCTCCGGGAACGGTCAGCGTCATAATGAATCTCGCGCTTCTCGTTTCGGCATTCTTTATTCTCGGGCGCGGAATGGCTTTGAAGACGGCTGTCGGAGCGGGACTCACGGCGATTTCGATCGGCATATTCGAAAAGGTATTTGCGCTTGAGTCGCCGATCCTTGAGAACGATTTTGCCTCGGCGGCGGCAGGCGCGGCTATCATTGCGCTTGCGAGCGCGATGATGTTTTACGTTGATTCAAGTTCGGGCGGCACAGATATTATAGCGCTCGTCGTTAAGAAATATACGAAGATCAACATAGGAACGGCGCTATTGATTTCCGACTTTGCGATCGTGATCGTTGGCGGAATCGTTATGGGCGGATGGACGATACTTTCGTCGTTTGAGGGATTCTTAATAAAGGTGCTTGGAATCGATCTTATAATTTACGTAATACGAAGGATCGTGCTTAAAAAGCACAATATATGAACAAAGCGGAGCGGCGTTAATTGCCGCTCCGCTCTGTTTTAATTATCAAAATCAGAATTCAAGGAGCAGGGTTTCCGTATTTTCCTCGGAATACTCGATCTCCTCCGAGATTATGCGACAGACCTCGACGAGCGCATCCGTGTCGCAAATTCCGAGCTTTTCGGAGATGGATGACGCGAGGCTTGTGAGGAGAATTGATAGCCCGAGCGCTGATATGAATTCGTATTCCGACTCAGCCCCGCCGCAATGGCGAAAAACGAAGTATGCAAGCGCTCTTTCAAGCGGGGCTTCAAGCGCTTCGTTCGTTTGCGGGTGTGAGGAATACGATGTAAACAATTCTTTATGTTTTTCATCAAGGTATTCGAGGGCTTCGAATATGTCCTGCCATTCCGCGTCGCTTTTATCCTCAGGGTGGATATCGAACCTTTCTTCAAGGATCTTGATTCGGCATTGGAGCTTGGAGGAGTTATCTGAGATGATCGAATAGACGGTGTTGCGCAGAGGCGTTATATCGTAATCGGTCTTTTGAGTGTCTATGGCTTCGCCAATCGTTTTCACACGGTAATCATCGGAGTTAAGAATGATTCTTGCCGCCTCCTCACACGACATACCGAGTCCGACCTCAAGCCCATGGGCGGTCGTGTTATAAAAGCGCGGATGTTCTCTGCATATTTCCGATAGGTGATCCTCGCCGAGGTTGATGATTATTTCGCAGAGCCCGCACTCGTTAAGGTGGGGGCATCTGTCGTTTTCCGCGAGC
>JAZLEH010000191.1:0-4377 GCA_045615165.1 Eubacteriales bacterium
ACGTATATCGTGCTTTGCTTGCAATAAATTTTAAAAGGTCCGTAGGGACACGCTCTGCGGCGCAGCTCCTTGATAAGCTTGGATTCGAAATCCATTTTGTTCGCGCCCTTAAGCACTATCTCGCCGTATTTACAAAGAATAACTTCACTGATCATATAAAATCCTCAAAATATTTTTTCTTTTATTATATAACAGATAAAAGAAAAATGCAAGAGCATTTCGTACTCTTGCATTTTCGTTTTATACAAACTGAGAGTTATAAAGGGTGCTGTAGAATCCGCCGAGCGCCATAAGCTCATCGTGATTTCCCATCTCCGAGATAATACCGTCGCGGATAACGAGTATCACGTCGGCGTTCTGTATGGTTGAAAGTCGGTGAGCGATCACGAACGAGGTCCTTCCCTTCATAAGCTCGGAAAGAGCCTCTTGAATCTTTATCTCGGTTCTTGAGTCAACGTTTGACGTAGCTTCGTCAAGAATAAGCATCGGTGCATCGGATAATATCGCACGGGCTATGGTTATAAGCTGTTTTTGACCCTTGGATATATTAACTCCGTCATCCGAAAGGACTGTGTCGTATCCATTCGGAAGGCTCTCGATATACGAGTCTATCCTTGCCGCCTTTGCCGCGGCGTAAACCTCATCCCGTGTAGCGTTTTCCTTGCCGTAAACTATATTTTCATATATCGTTCCGGAGAAGAGCCAAGTATCTTGAAGCACCATCGTAAAGGCACGGCGCAGATCCGCTCTCTTTATTTTTTCTATCGGTACGCCGTCAAGCCTTATCTCTCCCGAATTTACATCGTAGAAGCGCATAAGAAGGTTAATAATAGTTGTTTTTCCGGCTCCGGTCGGTCCGACGATAGCAATAGTCTTACCTGCATTTGCAGTGACTGAAATGTTTTTGAGAATGGTTCTGGACGGTATGTATCCGAACGTAACGTTATCAAAATCAACACGCCCCTCGACGCTATCGATAGAAACAGAATCCTCTGCATCCTCGGGCTCGGGATCTTCGTCGATTATTCTGAACACGCGCTCCGCCGCGGAAAAGGCAGACTGGAACTCGTGAACGATATTTGCAAACTCGTTTATCGGTCCGGAGAACTTGCGCGAATACTGAACGAACTGTGCAACACCGCCAAGCGAGATGAAGAATATGCTTCCCTCAACTACGCTTCCGCCAAATGAAAGCATATACAAGATTCCGCCAAATATAGCAATAAGAGAAAGTGCTATATTATTCATAAGGTTTACAGTCGGTCCCATTGTCGCGCCGTAGTAATCCGCGCGATAGTATGCATTCATAGCTTCTTTGTTACGTTCGTTGAAGCGCCCGGATATTACCTCCTGCCTACCATAAGCCGATATTGTTCGCGTTCCCGAGAACATTTCCTCGGCGTAGCCGTTAAGCTCACCGAGCTTGCGCGAGCGCTCGCGGAAGAGGGGGCGAACCTTTTTTGAACGCCTGCTGGTTATAACCGCCGTAAGCGGAACTGTCACTGCAAAAACGAGTATAAGAGGCTTCGATATCTGCCACATAAATACGAGTGAACCAACGACGGTATAAATACTTGTAAGCACTTGTACGAAATCGTGTGAAAGCGATCCGTTAAGGGTGTCGATATCGTAGGACATACGGCTTATGATATCGCCTGTCGTATGCGTATCAAAATATCCGATTGGAAGCGTGTTTAATTTCTCAAACATTTGGCGGCGCATCTTACGCACTATGCGCTGAGACATAAACACCATTATGACCGACAGAACGTAAGAAAGCAACGCCGAGGCAACGTAACAGATAACCATAAACGATATGCTACGCCATACTACGTCAAAATCAACTCCGCCCTCGGCTGAAATTGCGTCGATAGCCGCTCCCGAATAGCGAGGACCAAGCAAGGCAAGGTGATTTGAGAAGAGAGTCATTATGATCGCCGGGATAAAGAGATACCATTGGTTAAAAACGTATTTTCCGAGTCGAACGAGCACGGCGCCGGTACGCTTGCGGTCAAGCTTATCGGTTGAATGCTTATTCGGGTTACCCGACACAGGACCTGACATAAATCTTGGACTACTCAACGAAAGCACCTCCCATCTGCGAATCACTGATTTCCTTGTACTCAGGGCAGGATGCGAGAAGCTCATCGTGCGTTCCCGCGCCGATAACGTCGCCATCCTCGAGAACGAGTATCAAATCCGAGCTCATTACCGAGCTTACTCTTTGCGCAACGGTTATAACGGTCGTATCGGCGAAGTCGCGCCTGAGCGCCTCTCTGAGCATTGCATCCGTCTTATAGTCAAGTGCGCTTGATGAATCGTCCAAAATTAGAATCGGTGGGCGAGCGGCCAAGGCCCTTGAGATAAGAAGTCGTTGCTTCTGTCCGCCGGAAAGATTCGTTCCTCCGGGTGAAAGCATATGCGAATATCCGTCAGAAATCTCGCTGATAAACTGATGCGCCTGCGCAGTTTTTGCAGCGGCGATAACATCCTCGTCGGAGATATCTCTTCCGAATTTTATATTTTCAAGAATAGTGTCGGCAAACAAAAAGTCGTTTTGGAACGCAATGCCGAACATTGACGTAAGCTCCTCGCGGGTGTATGAGGTGATATCCTTTCCGCGGATCAAAATTCTTCCCGAATCTATTTCATAAAAACGCATAAGAAGCTTTATAAGAGTGGTCTTTCCGCTTCCTGTTGCGCCGATGATTCCGAGGCTCGCGCCCTTTTGTAAATCAAAATTTACATTTTTGAGATTCTTTTTTCTTCCAAAGTAGGTAAAATTGACGTTTTCAAACTTTATGTAGGCATCCGTGTCAAGTTTTTCCTCTTCCTGAAGCTTCAAGATATATTCATCGGGAGCTGACAAAACCTCTGATATACGGTTTGAGGAAGCCATGCACTTGGTCATCATAACGAAGATTCTTGAAAGTGTCATCATTGCCATTGAGATCAAGGTGAAATACTGCATAAATGCTATAACGGTAGCGGGAGAAGAGAGGTTTTTCGAAACACGCATCGCACTTAATGCAATTACGGCGCAAATTCCAAGGTTCATAAGGAGAGTCATTACAGGGCTCGGAATGCCCATTATTATACTCGCTTTGCGCTCATCTGACGAGAGCCTTTCATTGCAATTTGCAAAGCGTTGATTTTCGTACTCGTTTTTGGAAAGAGCCTTGATGACTCTTATTCCCTGCGTATCTTCTCTTACGACTCTTACCATAGAGTCAACTGATCTTTGCACCCTTGAATAGAGCGGTATTCCGTGTCGGCTTATAAAGAAAACGATGATGAATATCAAGGGGAGCGTTGCTATCATTGCAAGCGCAAGCACGCTATCCATTATAAGAGAGATCGTTATTCCGCCGATAAGAAGTATCGGTGCTCTGACACCCATTCGTTGCATCATATTAAGGAAATGCTGCACGTTATAGGTATCACTCGTTATTCGAGATTCGAGAGAAGCAACGGTGAATTTATCGGTTTGCCTTGAAGAGAGATAAAGAGTCTTTGCAAAGAGATCTTTTCTTATACTCTCGGATACGTCGGCAGAGACCTTTGCGGCAGATCTGTTAGCGTAAATATTCAACCACCAGGTAAGGAATGTACACACCAGCATAAGACAACCAAAGAATATGATCTCCCATATCATCGCGTTTTCAATTACCGTGTCAAGCATATATGTGAGCATCATAGGAAGCAACAGCTCGATAAAGGTTGCAATTACCTTTATCGAAAGACCGCAAGCCATCCTTCTCTTATGCGGGGACAGGTATGAAAGAATTAATTTCATATTTCCGAAGCCTCCTTTGCCCGCTCTTCTATTTTAAGAAGAACCGAGTGGAATATTTCAAGCTCCCCCTCGTCGATCCCCTCCGTAATAAGCTCGGTCCATTCACGCGCAACCGCCTTAATGCTCGGAAGAAGCGAATTCGCCTTTTCCGTTGGGTAGACGCAAAGACACCGTTTATCCTCGGGCGCGGGGTTTCTCGTTACGTAACCATTTTCAAGACACCAATCAATCCTACGCGCAACAGTGCTTTTGTTGACACAGATATCCGATGCTATTTCATCCTGAGTCATCCCGGGTTTTGCGCATATTGCAAGAATATACGTATGCATACTCGGGGGCAAGGAATCATCAAGGCGAGCGCGCCTGAAATTCGTTTGCGCACGGCTTATGTTATTAAGTGATTTCATAAAACGCGGCATAATTCACACTCCTTAACTCATATTAGTTGCATACGCAACAGTTTCGTCTGCAACTATTTTACCATAAGTTTGCTGTTTTGTCAATATTTTTCGGAATTTTATATTTTCGCAATACCTTTACGGAGCATTTTCTTTGTTTTATTATAAAAACTGGTCTCTTTT
>JAZLEH010000192.1:0-8132 GCA_045615165.1 Eubacteriales bacterium
TTGGATAAAGATCCGCGAGAAACAAGAATTTTAACGAAATCAGATTCAAAAATATTTTCTTTAATAATTAATTCGCGTATTAACCTATAATAAATCTCGTTTATTACAAGCTCGCCGAGAGCCGAATGATTCGGTCCTGCATAATAAGTGCTCTCATCCGATAGATTTTCCGATGCGCAAAGCCCGACTCTTATAACATCAACCCCTGCGTCGATAAATCTTCGCATTACGTTTGCCGAGCGTCTTATTGCCTCTTGCTCATCGAGCGGCTTATACTTGTTTTCATAGGTCATCCTGCAAAGCTCGGTATCCTTGAATACGACCGTCGGATATATCCTTGCGCCCTTCGCACCCGTACCTATGATAAAATCTGCAGTTTCGATCTCGGACTCCTCCGTTGCCATCGGTAATCCGATCATCATTTGACCGACAAGGGTGAATCCTCGCTCAACTATAAGCCTGCAAGCCCTTTCCTCGTCTTCAAATCCGTGACCGCGCTTAGTCGCAAAAAGGACTTCTTCTGAGGAGCTCTGCAAGCCAAGCTCTATAACCTTGACACCGTATTTTTCTAAAATATCAAGTATTTCGCCATTTATGTAATCGGGTCTTGTTGAACAGCGTATACCGACTACCCTTCCGCATTCTATATACGAATACGCGATCTCCAAAAGGCTGACCATAAGATCGCGGTCAATCCCGGTAAACGAGCCGCCGAAAAACGCGATCTCTGCCTCAACGCCCTCGCCGATTGTCAAAAGTGCGTCGTCGATCTGCTCCTTAACGCTCTCTGCTCTAAAGCTTTGAACACCGGAAATCGACCTTTGATTACAGAAAACGCATTGATTCGGGCAACCTAAATGCGGAATAAATATCGGGATATTTGCGTGCCGCTTCATAAAGTGACACCAAATAAGCGAAGCGCTTCCTCTGCCGCCTTCATTTCGGCGTCCTTTTTGCTCTTTGAAACGCCCGTTCCGACGAGGTTATTATTAACCTTTGCTCCAACCGTAAACACCTTATCATGCTCAGGGCCGCTTTCATCAATAACGACGTACTCAAGAAGCGCAGCTCCGTCCTTTTCAACAAGCTGTTGCAAAAGTGTCTTGCAATCAGTATTCTGTATTTTTGATGCATCCTCAAGCTCTGCCGAAATAATATCGAATATAATGCTCTTGTATATTTCCGGCTTTTTATCCGAGTCAAGATATATCGCGGCAAATACCGCTTCAAGTGCGTCTGCAAGCACCTTTGGTCGACGCCTGCAATCGCTCAGCTCCTCGCCTCTTCCGAGATTTATATAATCTCCAAGACCAAGCTCCGTTGCGATTTTAGAAAGTGTTCTTTCGCAAACGAGATTTTGGCGCATCTTGGTAAGCGAGCCCTCGTTTCTGTTCTTGAAATTCTCGAAAAGATATTCCGAAACGACGATTTCAAGAACCGCGTCACCGAGAAATTCGTATCTCTCGCTTGACGGAAGATTGAGTCCGCGACTGCGAAGCTCGTTTGAATATGAGGCGTGCGTGAGGGCGGTTTCAAGCTTTTTTATATCAGAAAATTTGTATCCGAGCTTGTCTTCAAGCTCAAAAAGATCTTTACCGATCGCCATAAGCGCCCTCCCTTATTCTTTATTGATCGTACATTTTCTCCGCTTCCGCAAGTATCTTCTTATCGTCGTAAGCCTTTGCGAAAGCCGTGATATCCTCGTTAAGTCCTGTCTTAACGAAATTAATGGCCTGTCTTACTGCATTCTTGATCGCCTTTGCGTCGGACGAGCCGTGCGCCTTGATAACCGGCTTCGAAATACCGAGAAGCGGCGCGCCGCCATGCTCCGAGGTATCGAATCTGTGCTTGATCTCATTAAGCTTTTCCTTCATAGTGAGGGCAGATACCATGGTTGCAAGGTTCGTCTTAAGTATATCCTTAAGAATTCCCATCATAAACTTACCCATTCCCTCAACCGACTTAAGGAATATATTTCCGGTATAACCGTCGGTAACAAGCACGTCACACACGTCAAACGGAACTTCCTTCGACTCGACGTTTCCAACGAATTCAAGTCCACTCTCGCTGAGTGCCTGATACGACTCCATCTGAAGCTCGTTACCCTTGTTATATTCAGTACCGTTATTAAGCTGACCGACTCTCGGACGCTCTATTCCGTAGATCTTCTCCATATATTTTGCACCCATAAACGCAAACTGAAGAATATTATCGGAGGTAACGGTGAGGTTCGCGCCTGAATCCATAAGAAGCACGGGCTTCGAAAGCGGAAGCACTGACGCAATAGCCGCTCTGTTAATGCCCATAATTCTTCTGACGATAAGGGTTGCGCCCGTTATAAGCGCACCGGTATTACCCGCGCTTACGAAGGCATCACCCTGCCCCTCGCTGAGAAGCTTGAGGCCGCGACTCATAGAAGAATCACGCTTATCGCGCACGACGCACATCGGCTTATCCTCCATCGTTATAACGGAGGGCGCGTGAATTATTTCTATATTCGAAATATCGATATCATTTTTTACGGCAACGTCGGCGATAACGTTTTCATCACCGACGATAACGATGGTCGCGTCATATTCCGCAGCCGCCATCGCCGCGCCTTTAATTAATTCGAGCGGAGCGTTATCACCGCTCATTACGTCAACTATGATCTTCATTTTTTGAAAAAGGATGCATAATCGGATTTGATTATCTCAAGAGAACGAACGGAATAAGCTTCGTTTCTCATCCTTTTTCCTCCTTTCACTTTTTTGTCAAAGGGTGCTATAATTCCAAAATTCGCATTCATCGGCTGGAACGAGGAGCTGACGCCTCCGTGGCTGACGTAATGCGCAAGCGCGCCGATCTCGGTCTCCCTCGGAAAAACGATCGGCTCTTCACCAAGCGCAAGCCTTGCCGCGTTAACTCCTGCAACGAATCCGGATGAAGCTGATTCAATATATCCCTCAACTCCGGTCATTTGTCCTGCAAAGAAGAGTCTCGGCTCTTTTGCGGTAGAGTAAGTCTCGGTAAGAAATCCGGGCGAATCAAGATAGGTGTTTCTGTGCATTACTCCGTATCTGAAAAATTCAGCATTTTCAAGTCCGGGGATCATTCTGAACACTCTCTTCTGCTCCGCGAAGGTAAGATGAGTCTGGAATCCGACGATGTTATACATCGTTCCCTCCTTATTCTCTCTTCTTAACTGCACGGTCGCAAACGCATCCTCTCCGGTCTCGGGAACGGGAAGTCCAACCGGCTTCATCGGACCGAATCTTAAGGTGTCGTAGCCTCTGGACGCCATAACCTCAACGGGCATACATCCTTCGAAGACGGTAAGATCCCCCTGAAGCTCTTTATCAAACGCCTTGAGAGCTGCAACCTCAGCCGAGACGAGCGCCTTATAAAACGCGTCGTATTCCTCCATCGTCATCGGACAGTTGAGGTAATCCTCAGGCGAGCCTTTTCCGTATCTTGAAGCAAAGAACGCCTTTTCAAGATTGATCGTTGAAAAATCAACGATGGGAGCGGCGGCGTCAAAGAAATGAAGCTCAGTTCCACCGGTCAACGCGGAGATAGTCTCCGACAATGCTTCGCTCGTAAGAGGACCCGAAGCAACAACGGTAATCTCGTTTGAATCGATCTTTGTGACCTCTTCCTCGTGAACCGTTATATCGGGATGATTATGGATCTTTTCGGTTATATAACTACTGAAAAGATCTCTGTTTACCGCCAGCGCGCTTCCTGCGGGCACTTCGGTTGCGTGCGCCGCCTCCATGATCAGCGAGCCAAGCTCATCAAGCTCCGCCTTGAGAAGCCCGACTGCGTTGTTAAGCTGATTTGAACGGAACGAATTTGAGCAAACGAGCTCTGCAAATCCGGGATTGTGGTGAGCGGGCGTAAACTTTTTCGGCTTCATTTCGTAAAGATCGACGCTAACGCCCATCTTTACCGCCTGCCATGCCGCTTCGCAGCCTGCAAGACCCGCTCCGATTATATTAATTTTAACCTTGTCACTCATCAGTCAATCACCGAAATCTCTTCGTCGCGACTGTATCCGCAGCCCTTTTTCTTACAGATAACGCTCTTTTTGCTCTTTTTATAGTAAAGCGTCTTGTTGCATTCTGGGCACTTTTCATTAAGCGGCATATCCCAGCTTGAGAAATCGCACTCAGGATAGTTCTCGCAACTGAAGAAGAGGCTGTTTCCTTTTGCGTGGCGCGCAAATATCTTTGACGCGCATTGCGGGCAAGCAACTCCGATATCGGTCGTCTTCTGCTTAGTGAAGTTGCATTCGGGATACTTTTCGCAAGCGTAAAATACTCCGTATCTTCCGCGCTTAACGACCATCTCCGCTCCACAAGCCTCGCACTTGAAGCCGGCAAGCTCTACCTTGGGCGCTTCGCGTTCAACTACCTTACCGTCCTTATCAACTGCCTTCGTGTTCTTGCACGCAGGATAGTTGGGACAAGCAAGGAATTTTCCGAATCTTCCGCTCTTGTATACCATTTTTGAACCGCACTTTTCGCAAATGATATCGCTTTCCTCGAGAGCAGGAGCAAGAGAATAAGATTTCTCGTTTTTCTCTGCCTCAACGAGATCCTTTGCAAATTTTTCATAGAAGCTGCTGAGAACTCCGATGATGGTATTCTCACTGTTTTCTATAGAGTCAAGGAGCGACTCCATCTCTGCGGTGAATTCATAGTCAACGATCTCGGGGAAATTATCGCACATAAATCCCGTGGTAACCTCACCAAGCTCGGTTGCTACGAGCGACTTGCCCTCGCGCTTGATGTATTCGCGCGCAATGATAGTCGATATGATAGTCGCATAGGTAGAGGGTCTTCCTATGCCGTTTTCTTCAAGGAATTTAACGAGCGAAGCCTCGGTATATCTGGGCGGCGGCTCGGTAAAATGCTGCTGCTTTCTTATTCCGTCGGGAGTAAGGAGCTGATTTTTCTTAACGCTTGGAAGCTTTGCAAGGCTTATGCTATCCTCATCCGTCTCATCCGAATCGCTCTCATAAACCGCCATATATCCGCGAGACTTTATCGTATATCCTCCGGTCTTGAAGACGTAGCCGGAGTTTTCAACGTCGATCGTAAGGGTGTCAAGCACTGCGGCTTGCATCTGGCTTGCAATAAAGCGCTCCCAAATGAGCTTGTAAAGCTTATACTGATCTGCGGTGAGAAGCTTGCGCACGTCCTTGGGCTGAATATCAATGTTTGCAGGACGGATAGCCTCGTGCGCATCCTGAGAGTTCGAATTGCTCTTATAAACTCTGGGAGATGCGGGCAACGCGTCCTTTCCGTAATTTTCGGTTATAAATTTAATTGCCGCCTCCTGCGCAACGGGGGAAATTCTCTGTGAATCGGTACGCATATAGGTGATAAGACCCTGGAAGCCGCCAAAATCCGCGCCAAGGTTAACGCCCTCGTAAAGCTCCTGCGCGATCTTCATTATCTTCTGCGTCTGGAATCCGAGCTTTTTCGATGCTTCCTGCTGAAGCGTTGAGGTCGTAAAGGGGGGCATCGGAAGCTTCTGCTTTTCGGCGTGCTTAACAAGCCCCACCTTAAAGCTTCCCTTAGTAACCTCAGAAACGATCTTCTCTGCCTCAGCCGCGTTCTCTATCTTTATTTTCGAATTTTTATCGCCGAAGAATCTGACGGTGAGCTTCTCGCCGCTTCCGTTATCAAGATCTGCCTCGATAGTCCAGTATTCCTGAGGAACGAACGCGCGGATCTCCTTTTCTCTGTCGGTTATGATTCTCGTCGCAACGGACTGAACTCTTCCGCCGGAAAGTCCGCTCTTGACCTTTTTCCAAAGAACCTCACTGAGGCTGAAGCCAACGAGTCTGTCAAGAATTCTTCTCGCCTGCTGGGAATTAACGAGATCCTCATTGATCTTTCTCGGATGCTTAATAGCCTCCTTAACGGCGTTTTTGGTAGTTTCGTTAAAAGTAATTCTGCACTCTTTATCAGCGGGAATTCCGAGCTGATTTGCGATATGCCACGAAATAGCCTCTCCCTCACGGTCAGGGTCGGTTGCGAGGAATATTTTCTTCGCGTTTTTAGCTTCTTTTTTAAGCTCCTTTATAACGTCGCCTTTTCCGCGAATGTTTATATAATGCGGCTCAAAGCCGTTTTCAACATCAATTCCAAGCGTACTTTTGGGAAGATCGCGTACGTGACCCTTGGACGCGATTACCTTATAATTCGATCCAAGATAACCCTTGATGGTATTTGCCTTTGCAGGCGACTCAACGATGATTAAATTTGCCATAAGATTTAGCAGTCGGAAAACTGCCGCCTTTCGTTAGATATTGCGTTTGATCCTATCTCCCGGAAGCATAGTGATAAATCTTGATATCTCAAGCTTAAGAACACCCTGCATTACGTCGCGAAGCGAATGCTCGCCATCAACGAGCGATTCGACCGATATATCCTTGTCAACAGGAATCTTTTTATATAATGCGATCAGGGATTTATCAAAGGAAAGAAGAAGCTTTTCGTCGATTTCACTCTTCTCGACTGCCGGCTCTTCCTTTTCTTCGTTCCCGATCGGATATTTTGCTTCTTTATTGCTTCTTTGAGGCACAAAAACGTTGTCGTTTGCCGCAACGCACGCGACCTCAAGCTTGCGGAGCGTCTCATTCATATCGACCTCCGACTTTTCCGAGAGCTTAAACGGATTAAGGCGTCCAAGTGACTTCGTTTCAAAATCGCGGACGATATCGTCTGCAGAGGTGAAGATCCTCGCACCGTTTCTGAGCAAAAGATTTGAAGCCTCGCTTCCGTCGTTTCCAACGTTACCGGGGAATGCGTAAACGACTCTTCCCTGTTCAGTCGCGTGTCTTGCGGTAATGAGCGATCCGCTTCTCTCTTTTCCCTCCATAACCAGCGTGGCTCTCGATAACGCGCTGATTATTCTGTTCCTTGTCGGGAAGTTAAATCTCTCGGGTCTCGTTCCGGGGGCATATTCGGTAATAACGCATCCCTGCTTCACGATCTCCCTTGCAAGACGCTTGTGCTGGATCGGATAGCAAACATCAATACCGCTTCCGATAACCGCAACCGTCTTCTTCTCTGCGGCAAGCGCTCCTGCGAGCGCAACACCGTCAATTCCGATAGCCATACCCGAAACGATAAGAGCGCCCGCTCTTGCAAGATCGTTGGCTACGATAAATGTATTTTTTCTTCCGTACTGTGAAAGATGGCGAGTTCCGACGATAGCAACCGCAAACTCATTATCAAAATCAGGAAGAGATCCGCGATAATATAAAAGCACCGGCGGATTTTTGATCTCTTTAAGGCAGGTAGGATATTCTCTGTCAAAATAAGAAACCATCCCCACGCCCTTCTTTATACAGAAATCGTGGATTTCCTGAGCCTTGTCAAGCGATTTATCACCAAGCGCAGTTCTGTCCTTTGATTTAGAACCGATGCAAGATATAATATCGGCATCATCCGCTTCAAATATTCCCTTCGCATCGTGAAACTTATCGAGGAGCTTTGAAAAGGTTTCAGAGCCCGGAGTACACGAAAGCGAAAGCCAGATCGCATAAACAAGATCATTCATAGGAGAACCTCTTAAAGAAATTATTTACTCATTTCCCACATAAAAATCGCCGCCGCAACTGCCGCATTAAGCGATTCGGTTTTCTTCGAGATCGGAATATACACGCTGCGGGTACAAGCCCTTGAAAGCTCCGGATCAACTCCGTGCCCCTCGTTGCCGATTACGACGATATCGCGTGCAGAAATCCCGATCTCCGAAATTGAAGCGGCATTCTCATCAAGCTCTGCAGAGAAAACTCTGACGCCGTTTTGAACGAGCATTTCAATCGTCGATCTCATATCCGTAACGACCGTTGCCCTAACGCGAAAAAGACTGCCCATCGCGCTTCTTACGGTTTTGGGGTTGTACAAATCCGCTGAATCGGCAGTAAGAATTATATGATCAACGCCAAAGGCGGTAGCGCTTCTTATAACCGCTCCGAGGTTGCCGGGATCACGGATAGAAGACAAAATTATAGCGCGCTCATTCGGCTTTTCAAAAAACTCTTCCTTATATATTATATCAACAACTTTGAAAAAGTCAAGATATTTTATTACACTTATAATGCCTTGAGGCGCATTTTCGGTAGAAATTTT
>JAZLEH010000193.1:0-7549 GCA_045615165.1 Eubacteriales bacterium
TCCGCACTCTTTGAGACCTCCGCAACCGAGAAGGGTACTAAGTACAGAAAGATGGTTGCCCCCACCCTCTTCGGAGGAAAGTCGGTGAGCAGCACCGTTTCGGGAATCAAGGGCGAGAGCAGCATGCTTGAGGAATCCGACCTCGTTGCAGGCGATATCCTCTTCGTTAAGGATGCAAGCGGCACGAGAATGTATATCTACGACGGCGAGAAGCTCATCTCCTTCACTAATGGTTACGAGCAGGCGCACACCCTTAACGCGATCGCGCTCGCAAACGCGGCAAACTATTACGCAGTTCTCCGTCCTTCGATGACGATGAACACGCTTGAGGTTTCCGACCCCGATACTCAGTCCGAGGAGCTTACCGCACAGCAGCAGGCGCTCGTTGATACCGCATATCAGTATCTCCTTCGCGGTCTCAGGCTTCAGTATGACGATAACAGCATCGGTAAATCAACCTATCGTTGGCAGATCGGCGCATATCAGCTTGAGGATTACACCAAGCAGAACTGGAGATATATCAACTGCGCAGGCTTCACCTACGATATCTATTACACCGCGCTCGGTTATGATCTCGGAAGCAGATATACTACCAATAGCCTTATGAGCCGCTTTACTAACGCAGGCGCTTCTTGGCCCTCATCCGGCAAGGTTTACGGAACTGTTGAGCAGAGATACGCCGCAGTAAATGACGCTTATCCCTTCTATTACGAGTGGGATGCAAGCAATAACACAGATGAGGCTAAGAAAGCAGAAGTCGAAAAGCAGTTTATGGATACTCTCGAGGTCGGTGACCTCGTGGTAGTTACCAGAGGTAAGCTCGATGCTTACGGCCACGTTATGATGTATATCGGTAACGGTATGCTTGCGCACAGCTCTGGCTCAAGCCGCTCGAGTGACACCGAAAACTACGAGGCAACGATCAGATATATGAGCGTTTCCTACTACCTCTTCAACTCGGCATCCTCTAACTACCTCTTCCGCGAGGATATGACGGATAAGACCGTTTACCAGACCTGTATCGTAAGACCTCTCGCAGAAAAAACGAATATCTCGATTCCCGAAATTACCCAGAACAGACAGAATAACCTTATGGGTATTATTTCCGAAAAGCTCTCCACTCATCCCGAGGGATTGACGGTCAACAAGAACGGTGAGATCACCTACACCTTCAGACTTCAGAACGTTGATAACTACGCGAAGACCGTAAATATCACCGATATCGTTCCCGCAAACTCCACTCTCGTCGTTGCAGACGGAGCTACGATTGACGGAAATAACCTCAGCTGGACTGTAACGCTTGGCGCAAACGAGACTAAGGAGATCTACTACACCGTCAAGGCAACGGGTGAGATCGGCTCGTATATTTATAGCGAAGACGCAACCATCGGCGGCGTTCCTCACGCTTGCGCTAAGGTTCTTATCGGCAACACGCTTAACGCAGAGCAGCAGCAGGCAATTCTTGAGGCAGTTGAATATTACAAGGCAAACGCCCTCAGCGATGTTAACGGTATCGGTATGATCAACGCTATCTACGAGTACGCAGGACTTGAAGCGCCCTTCGTTACCGAGGACGGTACTACTCAGACCTTCGACTCCGTGAGAAATTCGCTCTTCGTTTCCGCTTCAACTTCCGGCACATATAAGCTCGGCACGAGCAGCGACTGGTACAATATGGTCGTTCCCACAATGTACGGCGGCTCTAAGTTCTATACTACCTGCAACTACGGTGCTAGCAAGGTACAGAGCGATCTTTGCAGACTTCCGAGAGAGCAGTCGCTCGTTATCGGTGACATTCTCGTCGTAAGATTCAGTGATTCGAGCGCGCTTTATATGTACGTTGGCGGCGATCACTTCTTAACGATCGGAACAAGTTCCGGCGCACTCTCCATTGACTCAAGCAGATACACGCATAACAGACTTCAGCGTCTTCTCAGCGTTGGAACGTATTATGCGATCCTTCGTCCTTCAATGGGATAATTGCTTGGATTAAAGTTAATATTTTAAAAGCCTTCTCGGCAACGGGGAGGCTTTTTGCGTTCCGAAAACTGTATACCGTCATCTTGCGCAACCCGTATATATAGTCATAAAATCAAAAAATGGCATAAAAATATATTAAATTAGCATATACGCGCGTGGAAATATATAGTATAATAAGATTAACTATATTTAAATTTACGGCGCGCGCGTGTCGCGTGCTAATCATTTTTTCAAAAAGGAGAAAGAAAATGAAAAGAAAAATCAAAATCATTGCCATAGCGATGAGCATTTGCCTGCTTTTCGGAGCGGTATTTGCAGTGTTCTCGTCTGCGGCAAGCCCTGCGCAGAATTTGAATCGTGGAACGGTTTCCGGCGGATACCTTGATTTTGACAATCATTCATCGTCAGAAGAAGCGAAGTTTGACAAAAACAACACGTTTGAAACTAATGTACCCGGTGGAAAGGCAAGAGTATATATTCCTGCGAACTGGGCTAACTTTCAAACTACAAAAATAGTATCGCAAACCGTTGATGGCAGGACGAATAAATACTATGACATAGTTTATAATTCATCTTCAACGGCGAGCGCGGAAGCGGCGTTTTGCTTAGCGCCCTCTTCATTGAAAATCGACGCCAAGGACGCAATTCAAAACGACTACCTAGTTGTTGATTTTGATATAATGGCAGATTATTATATCTATCAGTCTACTGAAACCGTAGTCAACGAGGAAACCGGCGAGTCCACCGTCGTCACAACGACTAAGACAACCGAAACTCTCGATGGTCTTACCGATGCGGAAAGAGCAACGGCGAAGCTTTCATATCCTGAGGGCTTCTATCTTGAACAGAAATTTACGGCTTACGATGCGTCGATGTCATCTTCGGGAACATCATCCCCTAAAATTTACATAGTTTCAAAGACTATTACCGAGAACGGCGAAAGCAAAATTGGATGGTTCCTCCGTATGTATACGGCAACCAATACAACTTACGGCGAATATCCGCTTTCAAACAATCCCAAGGAATGGAATCATATCACCGTCGTTTATCATCTTCTCAATGCTACAAAGTCAACGAAACTTGCTTATTACGCTTATGTGAATGGTGAGCTGGCTTGTGCAAACGAAACTTCTTATAACGGATATAGCAAAGCGCAGGTGTATCTTGGCGAAACTCGTTTCACTGTTTCCAAGGATACTCTTAACACCCATACTCCGTATTCGTTTGGTCTTGACAACATTGCTTCAAACTTATACGTTGACCACTCTACCCCCTCTGATATGAGCTACGGCATAGCTGACGTAACGAACTTCAAGAAAGATTACGCGGTTTATAATTGTGAGGACGTTGTTTATAACGAAAACTACTTATCCCCCAACGGCAACTCGTTCGCGCTTGACTGGGTTGATGCAAACGGCGATAAGATCTATTCCGAGAAGCTCGCTATAACGAACGCTCCCGCTATTAACAAAGATACGCTTGCATCTGGTAATTACGGCGCGGTAAAGGGTGATTACTCTAGCCTTTCCGCTTGGGAATGGAACGTTGGTGAAGACGCTTCTGTATTCACCCCCGTAACGAATCTTACCTTTGAAATGGTTAAGGCGGTAAGAGCGCGCGGCGATTCCTCTATTACCGTTCGCCCCGCGATCGTTAGCGTTGAATGGCAGAACGAGTTGGGCGGCTTCATCGGAACGGAATCCTATTTCGTTGGAAGCACCGTTGAAAAGTTCACCGCCGAAACAAACGGATGGTATTCGACCGAATATTCCGCAAAGAGCAATGCTACCGAGGGTGAGGAAGAGGGAAGCTTCATCATTGCTTCGGGCAAGAATAATATATTCGTTGCCGATGAGAGCACTGCAATTCCCACGGCTTCTATCGAGGGCATAAGATACAATATGTCCTTACTCACAAACTATTATATGAATATCTACGTTCCCGCAGATACTGCGAGCAACGTTGAGTTCGTCGGATTCTATGCCGACGAGGAGCTCTCGTCAAAATATACCAGCGGCGTAAGAACGGTATCTATCGGCGAGGAGATATATCACGAGCTTACTTTTGCTTTCGCAAACAGAGATATTGACGTGGACGTTCCCAAGTATGCGGCGATCGAGGTAACTATCGGCGGCGCAAAGCAGACTCTCGCGTATGAGATAAGCGTTAACGTTCTCTCCTACTGCAAGGGCGTTCTCTCGGCTTACGACTGCGAGAGTGAAGAGGCATCACTCGTTTGCAATATTCTTAACTATGCAAACGAGGCGTATAAGCTTGCAAACGGCGAGGACAACGCGGCGGCTATCGCAGTTCTTTCCGCTCATAGCGATTGTGCGTGCCTTCTCTCAACCGACACGACAAGCGAGCACAAGGGAAGCCTTAACGGACTCTCCGATTACCTTTACGGTGCGGCTTATAACGTAACCACGGCTCAGCCCTCGCTTATGCTCTATCTTATTGAGAGCAAGGCATCCGAGGTTTCGAAGATAACCGTTAGCTACGATGGCTTTGGCGGTGCTGTCACCAAGGAGCTCGCCGCAGGCGAGGCAACTAAGGTAAGCGGCAGAAGCGTAATTCCTTATTCCTTCAACGCGATCAGCGCGTGTGACGTAAATGAGATAATGGAAATAACCGTATACGGCAAGTCGGGCGAAAAGCTCTCCGTCGGATCTTACGGTCTTGCAAATTACGTATTTAACAACGACATTGCCGTTGCGGGTGCGCTTTACGCATTCTCTAAGGCGGCTTATAACTACAAAAACAGTATATTCGGCGAGGCAAACGACCCCGTTTCAATAGAGGGTATCAGCGCAACGAAGGAATCAAGCCTTCGCCCCTCGGCGACTCTTGCGCTCAACGCTCCCATAAGCTACACTATCAAGGTAACCAACAACTCCGGCTCTGCGGCGCTCGTTCCCGTAACCGACGAGATCCCTGCGAACACCGCTTACGCTTCGGGCGATGCAGAGGTTAACGGCGAAAAGCTTTACTGGCTCGTTAACGTTCCCGCGGGTGAGACCGTGGAGATCAGCTACACCGTAAAGGTTCAGCCCATAAAGAAGCTCTTTGACAAGGTTGCAATTTCCGCTCCTGCCGCTAACGCAGGCGGCGCTATTGCCGAGTGCGAGGGCGAAAACTACGTTAAGCGCACTCTTAACTCGGTCGATCAGATGTATCTTGCCAAGGCTATTTCGGCAATTTCCTATAGCGAAAACATTGACGCTGCAACGCTTATCCGAATGATGTATAACGTTGCATTCTCAAAGTATCCCTCGATCATCAAGTTCACCCCCGCTAATATGATTTCCTATATCTTCCAGTCGACCGCTACCGATGACGGAAGCTCGCTTCGCAAGATGGTAATTCCCACCCTTTACGGCGGATCCGGGGCAAGCTCGCTTATCAAGTCCGAATTCATAGGTGAGAGCGCGGCAATCGAAAAGGCGGATCTAATTGTCGGTGACGTTCTTCTCGTTAAGGATTCATCCGGCTCGAAGATGTATATTTATAACGGTGAGCAGCTTATCTCCGTTTCTGACAGCGGATGCAAAAAGGCTGACACGGATGCGGTTATAAGCGCGGCAAACAGCGCGAATTATTACGTAGCGCTTCGCCCCTCGATGGTTATGACCTCTCTCGTTTCCTATACTGCCAAGATCGATTACGATTCAATGACCGCAGAGCAGGAGGCACTCGTTAAGACTGCTGAAAACTATATTCTCCGCGGTTACAGACTTCAGTATGACGACGGTGGAATGGCATCGGCGAGCGAATACCGCTGGGAGATCGGCAAGTATCAGCCCGAGGATTATACCGAGCAGATCTGGAGATACATTAACTGCGCAGGCTTTACCTACGACGTTTATCGCAACTCCCTCGGAATTGACCTCGAAAGCCTTTATACCACTCAGGCTCTTATGCGTCACTTCACGAGCAAGGGCGCAGAAAACGCACAGTATCCCTTCTACTTCCAGTGGGATGAGGATATCCACAGTGATGTTGACCGTCAGGCTGAAATTCAGGAAAGATTCCTCTCAACTCTTCAGGTCGGCGACCTCGTAGTAGTTACTCGCGACGGTAAGGTCGGCGGCTACGGCCACGTAATGCTTTACGTCGGTAACGGAATGCTTATCCACAGTTCGGGAAGCTCGCGCTCGGGTGATACCGAGTATTACGAGGCGACGATCAGATATATGAACGTGTTGAGTTATCTCTTCGATCCCACCGCTTCAAATTACCTCTTCGTTGAGGAGGCTACCGAGAATACCGTTTACCAGACCTGTATCGTTAGACCCCTTAATATGAAAACTGCGGAAATTTCCGAAAACACCGCTAACCGTGTAGAAAATCTTTACGGCGTTCTCACCGAAAAGCTTTCCTCGCACCCCGAGGGTAAGACGGTGAACAAGGGCGACGAGATAACATACACCTTTAAGATCACTAACTATTCGGGCGAGGAGGTAGCTCTTGAGGTTACCGATATAGTTCCCGAAAACTCTGCCCTCGTTTCTGCTGACGGCGCTATCATAAACGGCTCGAGCCTTAAATGGAGCGTATACGCGGCGGCAGGAGAGGTGGTCACCGTTTCCTATACCGTAAGGGCTACGGGAGAATACGGATCGTATATTTACGGCGCTGACGCAACCATCGGTGGCGTTCGCCACACCTGCACTAAAACCTATATTGAAAAGACCCTTACCCCCGAGGACGAGCAGGCGATCCTTGAAGCGGTTGAGTATTACAGAAATAACAACACCGATGCTCTCACCGGCACGGCACTCATTAACGCGATCTACGAATACGCGGGACTTGAAGCTCCCTTCGTTGACGACGAGGGTAACACCGTTTCGCTCAGCACGATCAGAGATTCTCTTATGAAGAGCATTTCCGTAAAGAGCGGATCAACCACGTACTCCCTCTGGGAGCTTAATACCGACTACGAGTATTACGATATGATCGTTCCCACTATGTACGGCGGCGGTAAGTATTATACCAAGAATCTTTACAGTGCAACCTGCAAGGATTCTAGCGACCGTTCAAGACTTCCGAGAGAGCAGGGACTCGTATTCGGTGATATAATCGTCGCAAGATTCTCCTCCTCTTACGCTACTTATATGTATCTTGGAAGCGAGCACCTTATCAATATTAACGCATCGCTCTCCGATGACGCTAACTACGCTTCGTATCACAGACTTCAGAGAATGCTCAGCGCGGGCAACTACTACGTGATCCTTCGTCCTTCAATGGGCGACAGGATCACCATTGAGGAAAAATGCACCGTTTCGTTTGAAACGGGCGGCGGAAGCGGTGTTGCATCCGTCAGAACTCCCGTTGGCACGGCGATCAGCGCTCCTGCAGATCCCACCAGAGTTCAGCACGAGTTCCTCGGCTGGTATTATAACGGCGAGCTTTACGATTTCTCTACTCCCGTGACCGAGGATATAACCATCGTTGCGGAATGGAAATCGCTTATCAGCGACGACGAGGTGTTTGACGGTATGCAGTCGGTTCTTCTTCTCGGTCAGTCAAATATGATGGGCCAGGGTGAGATGAACACCGTTGATCCTAT
>JAZLEH010000194.1:0-23205 GCA_045615165.1 Eubacteriales bacterium
TCGCGAGCAACTACCATAAGAGAACGACGGGTGATAGAGGGAAGGATGCTATCCGACTTAGGAGTAACTACGCCGCCATCCTTGGTAACGAAGAGCACGTTTGCTCCGCCGGTTTCCTCGATGGTGGTGTGGGTAGCCGCATCAAGATAGATATTCTCATCATATCCCTGCTCGTGAGCGTCAACGATGTTGTAAAGGCTCATAGCATAGTTAAGACCTGCCTTGATATGACCGGTTCCGCGAGGAGCGGCACGGTCAAGGTCGGAGAGTCTTACGGTGAGGGGCTTAACGCCGCCCTTGAAGTAAGGTCCAACGGGAGTAACGAGGATGCGGAACTGATACTCGGTTGCGGGCTTAACGCCGATAACCGCATTAGTTCCCATCATATAGGGTCTGATATAAAGGGTAGCGCCCGATCCGAAGGGGGGAACGTAAGCGGCGTTTGCCTTAACTACCTTTTTAACAGCCTCAATGAACTTTTCCTTAGGATATACGGGCATTCTAAGTCTCTTTGCAGAGTCTTCCATACGCTCAGCGTTGAGGTCGGGGCGGAATGTAACGATTCTTCCGTCCTCGGTGGTGTATGCCTTAAGACCCTCGAAGCAGGTCTGTGCGTACTGGAATACGCAAGCGCACTCGTTAAGAGTTACGGTGTGATCCGCAGTAAGAGCGCCGTCATCCCACTTGCCGTCCTTGTAGTAAGAAACGAAGCTGTAATCGGTCTGCATATAGCCGAAGCCGAGGGATGCCCAATCAATATTTTTCTTTTCCATAATGAACTCCGTAATATTAGTTTTTATAATCTTTTCCAAGAGCGAGAGCCTTCATATTAAGCTCCTTGAGAGCCGCCTTCTTGGGAGGAACGAGCTTCTCAACTACCGAATCCGTACCCTCAAATGAGAGCTCGGGATGGTTTTCAAGAAGGTGACCAACGATGATCATATTCGCGAGAGTGCCGATGCCCTCATCCTTTGCCATCTGGGTTGCGGGAATGTAGAACACCTCAACGTCATCACGCTCAACCTTTGCATCGATAAGAGAGGAGTCGATATAGATCTGACCTCCCTTTGCAACGGTATCAACGTACTTCTGAAGAGAGGGGAGGTTCATCGCAATAAGAACGTCGGGAGTGGTGATAATGGGAGAGCCAACGGGCGAATCCGAGAGGATTACGTTACAGTTAGCAGTACCGCCACGCATTTCGGGACCGTATGAGGGAAGCCAAGAAACCTGAAGGTCCTCGGTAAGTCCCTTATAAGCGAGGAATTTACCCGAGAAGAGTATTCCCTGTCCGCCGAAGCCTGCAATAAGGATCTGTGTAGTTTTCATATTATTTCTCCTCCTTTGCGGCGCTTCTGTCCTTATATACGCCAATAGGATAATAAGGAAGCATATCGGAATCGATCCATTCAAGAGCCTGCTTGGGAGTCATACCCCAGTTGGTGGGGCAAGCGGAAACTACCTCTACGAGAGAGAAGCCCTTTCCTTCAACCTGGTTCTGGAACGCCTTCTTTATTGCCTTCTTGGCATTCTTTACGTTCTTAACGTTGTTAACCGCAACGCGAGCGATAAACTCGGGTGCTTCAAGAGTTGCAAGCATTTCGCTGACCTTGATGGGCCAACCGCAATGATTTACATCACGACCGTAGGGAGAGGTCTGAGTAACCTGACCGGGCAAGCTGGTAGGAGCCATCTGTCCACCGGTCATACCGTAGATTGCGTTGTTAACGAATATAACGGTGATGTTCTCGCCTCTTGCCGCGGAATGAACGGTCTCTGCCATACCGATAGATGCAAGGTCTCCGTCACCCTGATAGGTAAATACTATATTATCGGGGCGGCAACGCTTGATACCGGTAGCAACTGCGGGAGCTCTTCCGTGAGGAGCCTCTATCATATCGCAAGCGAAATAATCGTAAGCCATAACCGCGCAACCAACGGGTGCTACGCCTATTGCCTTTCCTTCTATTCCAAGCTCGTCCATAACCTCAGCTACGAGACGGTGAATGATACCGTGAGGGCAACCGGGGCAATAGTGGAACGGAGCGTCGGTAAGCGACTTGGGTTTTTCAAATACAACTGCCATTATCAGATTTCTCCTTTCTCAGCGTTACGGATAGCCTCAAGAACTTCGTCGGGGCTGGGGATCATGCCGCCGCATCTGTTGCAAAGAGAAACGGGCTTCTTGCACTGGGTTGCGAGCTTGATATCCTCGATCATCTGACCCATGCTGAGCTCAACCGAAATAAACGCCTTAACCTTATCTGCTGCTTTTGCAAATGCTTCGCTCGGGAAAGGCCAGAGAGTGATAGGACGGATAAGACCAACCTTGATACCCTCGTTTCTTGCCGCAACGACAGCATTCTTAGCCACGCGGGATGCGATACCGAATGCAACGACGCAATATTCTGCATCTTCCATCATATACTCTTCCCACATAGCTTCGTTCTTTTCAATTTCTGCGTACTTTTCGAAACGCTCGAAATTCTTCTTCTCAAGCTCATCGGGCTTAAGATAGAGAGAGTTAACTATATTGTGCTTACGCTTGCACTCGGTACCGGTGAGCGCCCAAGGCTTCTCATAGGTCTTGATCTCGGAGTCCTCAAAGGTGATGGGCTCCATCATCTGACCGATAGTACCGTCTGCAAGGATCATTGAAGTCATAAGATACTTGTCCGCAAGCTCGAATCCCTTGATAGTAAGGCTCGCCATTTCCTGAACGGAAGCGGGAGCAAGAACGATCATGCGGTAATCGCCGTGTCCGCCGCCCTTGGTAGCCTGGAAGTAATCCGACTGAGAGGGCTGAATACCGCCGAGACCGGGGCCTCCGCGCTGAACGTTAACGACGAGTGCGGGAACGTCGGATCCCGCTATGTAGCTGAGTCCCTCAGCCTTAAGGGAAATTCCGGGGCTTGAGGATGAGGTCATAACGCGCATACCTGCCGCAGCCGCGCCGTAGACCATATTTATAGATGCTATCTCACTTTCTGCCTGAAGAAATACGCCGCCGATCTTAGGCATTTTCTTCGCCATATAAGCAGCGATCTCCGTCTGAGGAGTGATGGGATAACCGAAATAGTGGCGGCAACCTGCTCTGATTGCAGCTTCTGCAATGGCTTCGTTGCCCTTCATTAAAATTCTTTCTGCCATAATAGCCTCCTTATTTTTCTACCGTGATTATGCAATCCGGGCACATTGTAGCGCAGAAAGCGCAACCGATACACTTATTCTCATCCTGCATATAAGCGGGAGAATAGCCCTTCTGGTTAAGCTTATCGTCTGCTATTGCGAGACAGCCCTTGGGGCAGGCGTCAACGCACAATCCACAGCCCTTACACATATCCGTATTAAAAGTTACTTTTGCCATGTATATTCCTCCTTAATTAGCCTACCTCAGCCGATCGTCAACCGGGCAGGTCGAAATATTTCTTTTGCAGCGTCAGAGGCAGAACGGGGATTCCGCTTAGCTTCTCTGCTACTGATTTTTCAGCCGTGTGCATCCAGACGGGAAGCCCGGTTGCCAAGCTGAGCTTATCGATATATTCAAGTGAATCGATAACAATTTCATCCGTCGTTTCAGGACCGAGGTTGGAGTTGTTGACGATGTGGGTAAACTTAAGACCGCACGCCGCCTCAATCTCTCTCATGATCTCGACCGTGTCCTCTACGGTTGAGGTAAGGGGGCGGTAGCAATTAGCGACGAATACCATACGGTAATCCCCCTCCGCCTTGATCGCTCCGACGAATCGACCAAGTGCGTAAGCGCCTCTGTCGTCGCCGCCGATATCCATAATACCGTAGACCGACCTGTCCTGAACCAAACGGTAGCTTTCCGCCGGCAATGCCGGCAGATCTACGTTACTGTTTGCATACTGAGGTGAAATAAGGTGAATGCCCGCGGCATTCAATTCACTCTCACTGTCTTTCGTACGAAAATACGGATTGACTATATCCAAATCAGCAATACATACCTTCATTCCCTCTTTTGCAAGGTGCATCGCGTAGTTGACGGCAATATTCGTTTTGCCGCTTCCGTAATGTCCTGCAAAAAGGGTCAATCGCTTGTGATCAATTTTCATATTCAATATTAAAGCTGTTTTCTGATGATCTTACCGCTCGTGGTCTTGGGGAGACTTTCGCGGAATTCAACTATTCTCGGGTACTTATAAGGAGCAGTTCTCGACTTAACGTAGTCCTGAATCTCCTTTTTGAGAGCGTCTGTTCCCTCTGTTCCCTTAACGAGAACGATGCTTGCCTTAACGACCTGACCTCTTATCTCATCGGGAGCGGCGGAAACTCCGCACTCAAGAACGTAAGGAAGCTCCATAATAACGTTCTCGATCTCGAACGGACCGATTCTGTAGCCCGACGATTTAATAACGTCGTCAGCGCGTCCAACGTACCAGAGGAATCCATCCTCATCCATCCAAGCGATATCACCGGTGTGGTAATATCCCTCTCTCCAGGTCTCGGCGGTTACCTCCTCGTTACCCTCGTACGCATACGCAAGACCGCAAGGAAGACCGTTTGAAATATTGATGCATATTTCACCGTTCTCACCGCGCTTTACCTCTTCGCCGTCAGAGTTGATGAGGTGAACGTCGTAAAGCGGAACGGGCTTACCCATCGAACCGATCTTGTGGCTTCCACCGGCAAGGTTACCTACGATAAGCGTGCTCTCCGACTGACCGAAGCCCTCCATAATCTTAAGCCCCGTGTGCTTTTCGAACTGGCGGAATACCTCGGGGTTAAGAGCCTCACCCGCGGTGGATGCGTGCTGTATCGTGGAAAGGTCGAATCTGCTGAGATCCTGCTTGATAAGCATTCTATACATCGTGGGAGGCGCGCAGAAGGTAGTTATCTTATGCTTTGCAAAGAGGGGAAGTATCTTCTCGGGATCGAATCTGTCGAAGTCGTATACGAAGTTTGCCGCCTCGCAGAGCCACTGACCGTAAAGCTTACCCCACATTGCCTTTGCCCAACCGGTATCGGATATGGTGAGGTGTAATCCGTCGGGATCAACCTGATGCCAATACTTCGCGGTTATGAAATGACCAAGGGGATACTTATAGTTGTGTGCGGCGATCTTCGGATAACCCGAAGTTCCCGAGGTGAAGAACATAAGCATAGGATCGCTTCCGCAGGGTGCGTCCTCTGCACGAGCAAAGTGACTGCTGTATATGCTGTATTCCTCATCAAAGTTATGCCAACCCTCACGGCTTCCGCCGACGAGGATCTTATATTCAAGACCGGGGCACTCCTCTGCCGCCTTATCAACCGAGTTTGCGACCTCGCCGTCTGCGGTACAGAGAATGGCCTTTACCTTACCTGCCGCGAAGCGATACTTGAAGTCCTTTTCAAGAAGCTGATTGGGCGCGGGGATCGCGATAGCACCGAGCTTATGTAAGCCAAGCACCGAGAACCAGAACTGGTAGTGGCGCTTAAGAACGAGCATTACTCTGTCGCCCCTCTTGATACCGAGAGACTTAAAGTAGTTTGCCGCTCTTGCCGACTCTTTCTTCATATCCTGGAAGGTAAAGCGTCTTTCAGTACCGTCCTCGCTGACATGAAGCATAGCGAGCTTGTCCGGCTTACGTCTGCCGAGAGCGTCAACAACGTCAAACGCGAAGTTGAACTTCTCTTCGTTCTTAAATTCAATTTTAGTAAGAACACCGTTTTCCTCGGTGAGAATGATAAAGTCGTGATATACGCGGCGCTGTGAATCCTCTTCGCGGCGCTTTGTCGCAACGGAGAGCTCAGCCTGCTGTTCACCAAGTCTTGCCGCCTGGTTACGAAGAACGATCGCATAGAACGTGCAATCCTCGCCGTTTACGGCAATCATTCCGTGGGGTGTTCCAGAATCGTAGTAGATACAATCGCCGGGATTAAGCACCTCGGTATGCTCACCGATCCGGATCTTCATCTGACCCTTGATAACGATGTCGCACTCCTGACCCTCGTGAGTAACGAGTTCGATGGGCTCGTTTTCGGCACCCTCGTGATAGTTAAGCTCCATATAAAGAGGGAGCGCTATACGGTTACGGAAGCCGGACGCAAGGTTGAAGCCGACCATGTTGTGCGCCTCTTCAATTCTCTGTCCCTCTCCCTTACGGGTGAGTGCATAGGAGCGAAGTTTGGGGCTCTTACCCTCAAGAAGATCGCCCATATCAACGCCGAAGCTTAAAGTACAGTGGTAAAGGAATGCAACGCTGAGATTGCGATTACCTGCTTCGCACTGCTCGTACTCCTCAACGGTCGTACCCGTGCGGGTTGCCATCTCCTCAACGGAGAGGCCGGTTATAAGACGAAGCTCTTTAATACGGCTTGCAATTTGTTTAATTTTGTGTTCCATTGTGGTTAAATTTTCCACTTTTCACCTCATATAGTTTTATTACAATTAGTTAAAATATATTATACTAAATTTTATGGGTCGTTGTCAATAATTTTGGTGCATATTTTTTATATAATATGACCAAATATTTTAAATCTGTTAAAATAAACAATTTTCAATTTTGCGAAAACAAGTTTTTGTGCATTATTATTAAACTCCGTATTTTTTTGCGCTTTTTTCAAAAATCCTCTTGACAAATTTCAAATTTAGTGGTTTAATATAGGAAAATGGATAACCATTATTTTAAAGACAATGACGGAAATCCTGCCCCCCTCGGACGTTACAGAGAGTCGGCGTTTGGTGCGAGCCGATACGAATGATCCGGGCAATCTTCTTCCCGAGTCGGTCTTGTCAAAGCGAAAGCGAGTAATGAGACACGGATGCCACCGTTATAGGGCAAGGCCTTGTTAGAGGCTATGAGTGATTTCCCTTTGTGGGGGTAATTAGGGTGGTACCGCGAATTAAATTCGTCCCTAGACCGTACGTTCGGCCTTAGGGTTTTTTTATTTATTTAAGGAGAAAAATCATGAACCAGATCAGAATCAGCGACGCAACGATGAAGCAGACCTCCGAGGATTTTCGCCTTTCATTCAAGGAGAAGATCGAATTTTCCAAGCTTCTTGACAGGCTTGGAGTGGATATAATCGAGCTGGAGGGCATTAAAAACGTTCGCATCGATTCGCTACAGATAAAATCTATCGCGGCGGCGGTAAACGACAGCGTGATCGCAGTTCCCGTCGAGCTTTCGGAGGACAGCGTTGAAAAAACCTGGTGCGCGCTTCAGCAGGCGAAGAGCCCGAGACTCCAGATCATAGCGCCCACGAGCCCCGTGCAGATCGAGTATCTTTATCACAAAAAGCCCGACTCTATGATCGCGGCTATAAAGGCAACCGTTGAGAAGTGCGCTTCCCTCTGCTCTGACGTTGAGTTTATTGCAGAGGACGCAACCAGAAGCGAGCAGGATTATCTCACCCTCGCTATGAAGACGGCTATTGAAGCCGGCGCGAAGACGGTTACCCTTTGCGATACTGCGGGCACTATGCTCCCGACCGAGTTTGGCGAGTTCATCAAGCGCCAGTACGAATCTCTTCCCGAGCTTAAGAGCGTTACGCTCGGCATCTGCTGCTCTAATGCCATTTCAATGGCAGACGCGTGCGCGGTTGAAGCCGTTGCAAACGGTGCAACCCAGATCCGTGTTGCAGCATATCCCCTTGACAACGCATCCCTCGCTAATTTCGCGCGCATCCTTGCGGCGAAGTCGGATTCGCTTAACGCGCAGAGCAATATCCGCGTGACTCAGCTCAGCAGAACAATCGATCAGGTTAACTGGATGTGCCAGCCCGGAAAGAAAAATTCTGCCGCGGCAATCAGCGACGAGGCTGACAGTGATATATTCCTTACCGCACACGACGATATAAACGCAGTTTCACTCGCGGTGCAGAAGCTTGGCTACGACCTCTCCGACGACGACACCGCTAAGGTATATAACGCATTTGCGCAGATCGCAGAGAAGAAGGAGCGAGTAAGCCTTAAGGAGCTTGATGCGATCGTCGCTTCATCGGCGATGCAGGTTCCCTCTACCTACAAGCTTGATACCTACGTTATCACCTCCGGAAATACCATTTCCGCGACCGCACACATCAAGCTTATAAAGGACGGTCAGCCCACCGAGGGCGTATATATCGGCGACGGCTCTATCGACGCCGCATTCCAGGCGATCGAGAAGATCACCGGATGCCATTACGAGCTTGACGACTTCCAGCTTCAGGCAGTAACCGAGGGCCGTGAGGCCATGGGTCAGACCATAGTTAAGCTTCGCTCAAACGGAAAGGTTTATTCCGGAAGAGGAATTTCGACAGACATAGTCGGTGCAGGTATACAGGCGTATTTAAGCGCACTTAACAAGATAATTTACGAGGAGGATGTAGAATGAAGCTTTCCTTTTCAACAAGAGGATGGCCGGGACTCTCCTTTGACGAGATGCTCGAAACCGCAATCGAGATGGGATTCTCCGGCGTAGAGGTATATAATCTCCCTAATTTTGACCCGCTCATGGAGCGCGGCGGCCCGTTCCACAAATATAATACCGCCGCTACCGCAAGACTGCTTCGTGAAAAACAGCTTTCGATTCCCTGCTTTGACACCTCGTCCGACATCTCATCTGAAAAGACAGATATCGGCAAGATAATCAACCTTATCGAGATCGCACGCGACACCCGCGTTCCTTACGTTGTCGTTTGCGCGCTTTCGGATAACGAGGAGCTCGTTTACGAAAATATCAATAAAATTCTTCCCATAGTGGAGAAGATGGACGTTACTCTGCTCATCAAGACGAGCGGTATTTATTCGAACACCGCAAGACTTCGTGATATGCTTGACCGCTTCGCGAGCGACCGCCTTGCCGCACTTTGGGACGTTCACCATCCGTACAGAGACAACGGCGAGTCGGGTGACGACACGATAAAGAACCTCGGAAGCTACGTTTGCCACGTTCATATGCGTGATTCCGACGACACGGGTGCGTACCAGCTCATCGGTGAGGGCACTATGCCCATTGATGACGTGATGCGCGCACTCTCTTCGGTCAACTACGACGCATTCATCTCACTCGAGTGGAAGCCCGAGTGGCTTGACGAGCTTCAGGACCCCGAGATCATATTCCCCCACTTCGTTAACTATATGTCGCGCTTTCATTCGACGCGTGATATGAAAAAAAATCTTTACTTCAACCACGACGGCACGGGTCAGTACATCTGGAAGAAGGACGAGCTTATCGATATGACATTCTCCGAGGTACTTGACAGAGTTGCGGAGGAATTCCCCGATCAGTACTGCTTCAAGTACACGACCCTTGATTACACGAGAACCTACGCACAGTTCAGAGAGGACGTTGACCGCTTCGCAAGAGCGCTCGTTTCTCTTGGCGTTAAGGCCGGATCAAAGGTTGCTATTTGGGCAACGAACCTCCCCGCTTGGTACATAACTTTCTGGGCGACGACGAAGCTCGGAGCAGTTCTCGTTACCGTAAACACCGCCTATAAGATTCACGAGGCGGAGTATCTTCTTCGCCAGTCGGACACTCACACGCTCGTTATGATCGAGAGCTGTCTTGACTCGAATTACAAGGAAATAATTAACACGCTCTGCCCCGAAATCAAGGATACGAAGCCGGGTGAGCCTCTCCATTCAAAGAAGCTCCCGTTCCTTAGAAACGTTATCACGGTTGGCTTCAAGCAGCCCGGATCGCTCACCTTTGACGAGGCGATGGCGAGATATAAGCTCGTCAGCAGAGAGCAGGTCGCAAGAATGGCGGCGGCAGTTCGCCCGAGCGACGTTTGTAATATGCAGTATACCTCCGGCACTACGGGATTCCCCAAGGGCGTTATGCTTACTCACTATAACGTCGTCAACAACGGTAAGTGTATCGGTGACAGAATGGGACTCTCCACCGCGGACAGAATGATGATCCACGTGCCTATGTTCCATTGCTTCGGAATGACCCTTTCAATGACCTCGTCAATGACTCACGGAACGACGATGTGTCCGATGCCCTACTTCTCAGCAAAATCATCACTCGCTTGTATAAATCAGGAAAAGATCACCTGCTTTAACGGCGTTCCCACGATGTTTATCGCTATGTTTAACCACCCGAACTACCGTGACACCGATTTCTCGCACATGAGAACGGGTATTATGGCGGGTGCAGGATGCCCCCCCGAGCTTATGCGCCGCGCCGCTCGCCCCGACGAAATGAACATGACGGGTATCGTCAGCGTTTACGGACAGACGGAGTGCGCACCCGGAAACACTATGAGCTCTTGGACCGACTCGCTTGAGGTAAGAACCGAGACGGTTGGTTACGCATTCCCCCACGTTCGTTGCAAGATCGTTGATCCCGAAACGGGTGAAGAGGTTGGACCCGGAGTTAACGGCGAATTCTGTGCAAAGGGCTACAACACGATGAAGGGTTATTACAAAATGCCCATGGCAACCAAGGGTACGGTCGACGAGGACGGATGGCTTCACTCGGGCGACCTTGCATCGCGTGATGAAGAAGGAAATTACAGAATTACAGGTCGCCTTAAGGATATGATCATCCGCGGCGGCGAGAACATTTATCCGAAAGAGATCGAAGAATTCATTTACACTCACCCCATGACCAAGGACGTGCAGGTAATCGGCGTTCCCGACAAGAAATACGGTGAGGAAATTATGGCGTGCATCATTCTTAAAGAGCCCGGAGCGGTTACCGTTGAGGAAATGACCGAGTATATCAAGGCAAGCATGGCTCGCCACAAGGTTCCGAAGTATATTGAATTCGTTGAAAGCTTCCCGATGAATGCCGCAGGAAAGATCCTTAAATACAAGATGAGAGAGGATGCCGCAAAGCGCCTCGGACTCGTTGGTGACGGATCTGATACTGCAGGACCCGGTAAATAATCTTTTTGCAAACTTTAATTAACAAAAAGCACGGCTTTTCAGCCGTGCTTTTTATATTGAATCACGTTTTAGCAGTCACCCGTGTAACGAAAAAGACCCGATTTCTCGGGTCTTTTTGTTTATTTAGTTCCGAAGAGTCTGTCGCCTGCATCGCCGAGACCGGGAAGAATATATCCGTTCTCGTTAAGGCATCTGTCGAGGGTCGAAACGTAAATGCTTACGTCGGGATGCGCCTCGGCAACCTTGGAAACGCCCTCGGGAGCGCCGATTATTGCCATAAACTTGATGTGCTTGCAGCCGCGCTTCTTAAGAAGAGAGATTGCATCGCACGCGCTTCCGCCGGTAGCAAGCATCGGGTCTACAAGGAGAACGAGCTTGTTTTCAATACCAACGGGGAGCTTGCAATAATATTCGCAAGGCTCAAGAGTTTCTTCATTACGGTACATACCGATATGTCCCACTCTTGCAGAGGGGAAGAGTACGTGAATACCGTTTACCATACCAAGTCCTGCGCGAAGGATAGGAACGATCGCGATGGAGTTGTCCGAAACAACCTGCTGTTTGCAGAGTTCAAGAGGAGTCTGAACCTCAATTTCGGTGGTGGGAACGCCTTCCTTAAGGCATTCGTAGGTCATGAGGGTCGTGATCTCTTCAACGAGCTCACGGAACTCCTTCATACTTGTTTTTTCGTCACGAAGAATAGCGATCTTATGTCTGATAAGAGGGTGATCGAATATTACAACGTTATCGTAGTTTTTCATTATTACTTATTCTCCTCGGAGTTATTCTTCTTGAACTTATTAAGGAAGAAGTTTGCAAGAATACCGAGAACGAGAGCACAAGCAATGGTGGTGATATAAACCTTACCGATAGCAAGGGACATGCCGCCGATACCGGTGATAAGGATTATAGAAACGGTGAAGAGGTTTGCGCTGTCCTCAAGATCAACCTTCTGGATCATCTTAAGACCGGAAACTGCGATGTAGCCGTAAAGAGTTACACAAACGCCGCCCATTACGCATCCGGGGATAGAATCAAGGAATGCAACGAAGGGAGAAAGGAATGCAACGAGTGCGGACATGATAGCAGTCGTAGTGATGGTAGCAACGGAAGCGTTCTTGGTGATTGCAATGCATCCAACGGACTCACCGTAGGTGGTGTTGGGGCAACCGCCGAAGAATGCACCTGCCATAGAACCTACACCGTCACCAAGGAGGGTCTTATCAAGGCCGGGATCTGCAAGGAGGTCCTGATCGATGATAGAAGAAAGGTTCTTGTGGTCAGCGAGATGCTCAGCGAATACAACAAATGCAACGGGAATGTAAGCAACTGCAACGGTTGCAAGGTAGCTGATTTCAAAGTCCTTAAGACCCTTGATCGCATCAACGAATACGAAGTCGGGAAGGTCGATGAAGGTAGTGAACTTAACGCCGTCAGCAACGAGTGCCTTGAATGGAGCGAAGTCGATTACCTTGAGAGCGTCAGCGTCAGCGATGTAGCCGATAACGGTGAAGATAAGAGCTACAGCGTAGCCTGCAAGGATACCGATGATGAAGGGGATAAGCTTGATCATCTTCTTACCGTAAACCGAGCAAACGATAACGGTTGCGAGAGTTACGAGCGCGCAGATAAGGGAGATCCAGAGAACAGCGCTCATATCGAAGTACTGGTTGAGACCGTGAGTTACCTTAGGTCCGTAGGAGAACATATCGTTTACTGCTGCGCCTGCAAGGGAGAGACCGATGAGTGCAACGGTAGGACCGATAACGGATGCGGGCATGATCTTGTTGATCCATTCAACGCCAACCTTCTTAACGACGATGGCGATTACAACGTAAACGAGACCTGCGAATACTGCGCCGAGAAGAATTCCGAAGAATCCAAGCTTTGCGGTGGTTGCGCCTGCGAAAGCTGCGAGCATCGAACCGATGAACGCGAAGGACGATCCAAGGAATACGGGGCTTCTGAACTTGGTGAAGAGCTGGTAAACGATAGTACCAACGCCTGCGCCGAAGAGTGCCGCAGAAGCGCTCATGCCGTTACCGACAATTGCGGGAACTGCGATGGTTGCCGCGAGGATCGCAAGCAACTGCTGAACAGCGAAAATCAACATCTGAGTGAATTTCGGTCTGTCATGGATGCCATAGATGAGTTTGCTAGACATTTTAACTTTCCTCCAAAAAAATATTTAATTGCATAAAAAAAGTATGAAAGGTAAATTTTGTTCTGTTTTCCCCTCATATCATTTTTTCATTCGTTTTATTTTACCACAAGCTTTGCAATTTGTCAACGATTTATATATATATTTGTAATATTTTAAATTATTCGAGGGATTTTTGTTGAATTACGGAAGAGCGATTTTGTGCAACATTCACAAAGAATTCCGTCATTTTTAACATTGACAGATTTTTAACATTGTGCTATAATGGCAAAAGAGGCTCTTTTTTCATTATTATGGAGGCATTATATGGAACTGAATCTGGTCGGCAACTATATCGCGCTAGGCCTTGTCGCGATACTTGCCCTGTTCTATTTCGAGCGACGGTACTTTCCGACTCTGGCAAGCAAGTTCTTCGCGGCGAGCCTTATTGCGACCGCGGTGACAGCCATTTTCGATACCTTCGGCGGAATACTCATAAATATGGGCGACAAAGCTCCGCTTTGGCTCAATATGACCGTTAATTCAATATTCTTTATTTCAAATATTCTTACGACCTCGCTTATGGCGATGATCCTTTTCGCGAAGATTCTTGAGCATGTGCACGATGATCACTGTATGATCCGCGCGAAGATAGCTATATCTTCCTTGCTTATTTCATACTTCATACTGACTATCGTTAATATCACAACGGGAATATTCTTCTACTTTGAGGACGGCTTCTATAAGCGCGGACCGCTCAACTCACTCGGTTATCTGTTCGTTGGCGTGCAGATGGCGCTGGTAATGGTCTGCTACTTCAGGCACAAGCAGTTTGCAACGAAAACGATGAAGAGGGTGCTTTTACAGTCCTTCCCGATCGCTATACTCTGTATAGTTATCCAGCTTCTTCTCCCCGATGTTCTTCTTAACGCGATCATAATGTCGCTCGTCTGCCTCGTAATGTATCTCAACTTCCAGAACCGCCGCCCCGGCGTTCATAGCATCACCGACCTTAACGACAGATATCGCTTCTTCAAATTTATTGAAGATTCGTTAGCTATGGAAAAGGGATTCCGCACCTACGTAATAAGAATAAGAAACTTTGACACAATAAACCAGAAGTACGGTCACAAGGTTGGTGACGAGGCGCTCTACCTCTTAGCCTTCTCACTTGAGAGGATAATCAAGGAAAGCACCGTGTTCCACATGAACAATATGCGCTTTGCGCTTGTCGTTCCCTACTCTGCTGACGTTACCGAAGAGGAATGCTACGAAAAGATCCGCGACTTCTTCAAGCGCGGAATCGATTACTACGACGATACCTTCTATTTTGAATACACACTCGTTGAGCATCCCGAAATGACGGGCACTAACGCCACCGACATTTACGAGGCGCTTGAATACGGAATCGACGTTGCCGAGGAAAGAGGTCTTAAGCACTTCGTTTACACGAGCGATCTCACCCAGAAGCTGTTCAGAAGAAAATATCTTATCAGAAGACTTGCAAAGATTGACAGAGAGCATGGATACGACGTTCTTTATCAGCCCGTGCATTGTATGAAAAACGATATTTTCTGCTCGATGGAGGCGCTTATAAGACTCTACGAGCCTGACGGCACTACTATAAGCCCCGCGGAATTCATTCCGATTGCGGAGCAGGCGGAAATGATCAACCCGATCACCTGGTTCGTAATTGAAGAATCCTGCAAGGCGATCAGCGAAAATCCCGCGCTCAACTTCGTTAATATTTCGATCAACCTGCCGATGACGCAGATCTTCGAGCCGAACTTTATTGAAACCATCAACGCCATCACCGATAAATACGGCGTTAAGCATCATCAGATATGCCTCGAGTTTACCGAGCGCGCAATTATGAGCGACTTTGAGAACGCGAAGGCAACCATGGACAGGATCGCCGCCGAGGGCTATCGCTTCTTCCTTGACGATTTCGGAATGGGATATTCAAACTTCAACTGTCTCTTAAAGCTTCCGTTCAAGAACGTTAAGCTTGACCGCGCGCTTACCACGACCGTAAACGGCAGAGATAAAGCGGGCAACATCGTTTATATGCTCACCGAGCTATTCCACAGAATGGACCTTAAGGTCATTGCGGAGGGAGTAGAGACCGAGGAGCAGATGAAGATCCTTTACGAATTCGGCGTTGACAGAATTCAGGGTTATTATTACGCGAAGCCGATGAAGCTTCCTGACGTAATTAAATTCTACGAAGAGAATCCTCATACGTTTTATATTTAATTTGAAAAGCTCCGTTGCGTCGCAACGGAGCTTTTTTCGTTTTATTTAACGAGGGCTTTATACTTGATCGCGGTATTACTGTTGATGAATATCTTATATTCCTCAAGCGGTATTGCCTTTGCGTAATAGTAGCCCTGGATAACATCGCAGCCCTTGGCAACAACGCGGTCGAAGTCCTCCTTCGTTTCGACACCCTCCTGAACGACGGTCATACCCATCGTTTTCGCAAGGTCGATAACCATCGCGAGGAGCTTGTCGTCTCTGTCGCGGGAGACGCCCCTCTTGATGAACATTCTGTCGAGCTTAAGCTCATCCATCGGGATCTGCTTAAGAATGCTGAACGAGGAGTAGCCCGAGCCGAAGTCGTCGACCGAGCATTTCATACCGTTTTCGTGCAGGCGCTTAACGATATCGGAGATCGTGTTATAATCCTCCATAGCGAAGGACTCGGTGAACTCGATGCAGACGTAGCCGTCAACGACGCCGTATCTCTGTTTATTTCCGATATAGAAATCAAGGAAGTCGTCGTTGCTTGCGGTAACTCTTGAAACGTTGACCGATATGGGAACTATCTTTTCGCCACGCTCTGCGGCGGCGCTGAGATATTCAAGAACCTGAATATAGATAAAGTGGTCGAGCTTTACGATGAAGCCGTTGGTTTCGAAGAGATCGATGAACTCGCCAGGGAACATATATTCGCCCTTCTGCGGGTCGAACCAACGGACGAGCGCCTCGGCGCTGTCTATCTTATCCTCTTTGACGTTATATTTCGGCTGAAGGAAGAGTCGGAACTCCTTATTTTCAAGAGCCGTTTCCATGAGAGCCTCCATACGGGCGTCACGCGCAACGTTCGCGCTTACCTGCTCGGTGAAGACGGTGTATGGATTCTTTCTGTTATTACGGGAGATATCGCAGGCTGATTTCGCACAGTCGATCATTTCCTGCACGGTACGCTTGCGTCCGTCGTTAAGCTTATATACGCCGACGTCGAACTTGATCTTCGCGCCGGTGGAGAGAACGACATCGCTCTTATTTACTACGCCCTCAACGAGACGGACCTTATCTCTTACGGAGTTTTCGTTCTTATACTTTTCAAGGATTAGGAATCGACCGTCTCCGCTATAGCCGTAGGTCTCTTCATCGGTGAGGAAGGTTTCGAACACCTTCGCGATGAACTTAAGGATATCGGTCATCTGATCCTCGCCGACGTTATCGCTTATGTAATGGAAGTTGTGGATCGAGAGAAGCGCTATCGAATATCTGCGGTTTGCGCTTATAACATCACGGGTAACCTGAATGAACTGCTCCTTGTTCGGGCAGTCGATACGCGAATCGGTAAGGCTCGCCTGAGAGATCATACGCTGCGACTTTCTGTAATAGAGGACGGCGTAAATGAATCCGACGATCAGCGCGGTGATCGCAATAACGAGAAGGTTAACGATGTGTCTTATATACGCAAGCTCGGGCGCGATAAGTCCCTCGCTTATGCTGAGTGAAACGAGATAAAGATTATTTGAAAACTCGGGAATCGGGGAGACGACGACGGTATAGTCCTCAGAGGGGGAGCTGATCGTGCAGGTCGTTTTCTCCTTCGCGTCGATTGCCGCAGAGACGAGGTTCGTGTCGTCCTTATCGGTGGTGAGAGCGGAGATAAACTCGGAGAGGCTGTTGCCCATCGTGAGTCCAAGCTCGGGTCTTACCGTTGCGGCGAATACCGTGCCGCTGAAATCAACCACCGCGACGGCAGACGCCTTTTCGTTTATGACCTCATCGGTGTTTATGATATTGCGCGCATAAAGCATTGAAAGAACGCCGTCGATATAAGCAGAGCCGCGAACGGGAACGAAGAACGCGATGCATTCAAGACCCTTTTGCGAGTTATCGGAGTAGATCGCGCTTGCGCCTCTGTTATTTGACGATGCAAGCTCAAGGAGCATTTCGTGGGCGCTACCCTCAAGCTCTATCTCTGCGGAGCTTGCGGAATATATCTTTCCGCGCGAATAGTAGCGAAGGTCGCCGAACTCGTCAGTGCCGATATAGCTCTTGAAGATATCCTCGATCTCTGCCTGATTATCCGAGTTTTCAACTCGGTCGACTATTGCGTAGAGGTTTTCAAAGTGCTTGTTTGCAAGGTCGTTTGCCTTGACCATATCCGCCTCGAAATGAAGCGCGGCGCTACGCTCGGCTGAGTCCTTATAGAAGCTCGACGAGCTTGAAAGTATCGTAAAAAGATAAATGACAAGGAACAAAATGGCGACGATGAGCGAGGCTCTGCCAAAATGACCGAGTAATTGCTTCTTTTCACCCTTGTTCTTTGCCATGTGGTTTATCCTTTCTCTCCGCCGTCCTCTTCGGAATTTTCATCGGTTGCGGAGCTTTTGCTTTTGATGATTGCCGAGGCGACCATAAGCACTATCGCCGCCTGAAGCGCGATAAGCATAATTATCATGCCGTTGCCCTCGAGCATTTCAACGAATGAGGTCACGCCGTCAAGGCGCTTAACGTATACTCCGACGAGGCTGTCGCCCGTCGCGTTATATTTATCCTCAGTCGGGTTGGCGTCACCCTTGGTGACGAATTCGATACTACCGTCCGGATTGACTATCGGGTCTTTGACGACTCGGTGCGTATTCGGCATACCGTATATCGACGGATCGGTAGAGTAAAAGCAGATAACGTCGCCCTTCTTTATTTTCGAGGGGGAAACGTCCTTCAGGAGAATATAGGTGTCGGCGGGGATGGAATCCTCGTTATCACCCTCCATACTGCCGGTGATGATATTCACTACGGAATATCCGAAAACCTCGGGGACCTCGCCCTTTATCTTCGCGGAGAAGATGTTCGCGATAAGGATCACGAGCAGGACGAGCGCCGTCCACCAGAGCGAGGCAAGAACGATCTTAACTATTCTTGCCGCGCTTACTTTTTTGGTTGTGGATCGCATTATTTCTTAAGCCTTTTCACACTCTCTTCCCAGAGCCTTGCGGTGGGAAGGAACTTGCTCTCCTCTGCGAGGCGCTCCTCAAGCCTTGCAATTCTCTCGAGTATTCTCGGATTTTCAAGGCGGCGAAGCTTCAGCGCATCGAGAAGCTTTTTGGTAGTGTTGTAATCTATCATGTGTCTTACCGTGGTAAGAACGCTCTTCTTTTTCTTTCTCGGGAGTGCGAGATACTGCGCCCTTGTATAAGGAACGAGGACGGTGGCGCTCTTCGCATTCTTCGAATCTGCGAATACGTGCGCAAGTCCGCTCGTCGAGGAGAATCTCTTTCTTATAACGAGGGGTGAGCCGAGCGCGTTAAGTATCGTTACGCGGCTGTTATCCGAGTCGGAGGTGAGGATGGCGTCAAGGCGCATTTCAAGCACCGCCTCCTCCTCGATATCTGCGATAGCCATTGAAACGGCGTTCGCGTATACCTCGTTTTCGTCCTCTTCTGATTCCTCGGATTCCTCGGATTCGGAGGCTGCCTCGATAACGGCGGATTCACCCTCGTCGATATAGTAATCGATCGACTCGTCGGTCTGCTCGTCGGCTTCGTCGGATTCCGATTCCTCGGTCTCAATAGCGGCGGTCTGCTCTTCGATTGCGGGAGCTTCGGGCTCGGTCTCTGCTTCGGATTCTGCTACGGGTGCTTCCTCTTCGCTCGCTTCCGCCTCTTCAGCGGGTGCGGCTTCTGCCGTTTTCTCGGCTTCGGGAGCGGGCGCTCTTTCACCGATCATTGCGGAAATATTTGCTCTTACGGTCTCGTCATTCTCGGAAAGCACGACGCCCTTGGGAATAACGAGCTTGATAAGACCGCGCTCGATAAGCGCCGCGTCATCCTCGTAAGGCAGGCGGAAGTCCTCTGTGGCGGCGTCAACGCGAGGTATGGAATACTTATCCATGATCTCTGCGATAAGCTCGATCGCGTACTTCTTCGCTCTGTCGCTTCTGACCTTAAGAAGCGTGGGGTATTCGTCTCCGCCGCGCTTTTCGCTGATGTCGGAGGCGTGATATTTTTCGGGTATATCCTTTGGCTCAAGCGCAAGGTAGAGGCAGAGGGTCTTGCCCTTTACGTCTATTCTCGCGATCGGGAGTCTGCCGCGCTTGAAGGTTTCCTTCGACCAGCTCGTTCTCGATTTCACGCCCTTGTATGAAAGGATATAATTCTTGATCTCGTTGTAGTAGTCCTTGATATAGTCCTCTGCCTGAATGAAGCGGGAGATAAAGGAGCGTCTGTAGCGAATCTCGATCGGTCCTGCGGGGATCGCAGCCTCTGCGGTCTCGCCCTCCTCCGTCTCATCTGAGGCGGCATCCTGCTTCTCGACCTCTTCGCCGTTTTCGTCGAAGAATCCGGAGACGTTTGCCTTAACTATATCGGTATATTCGTCAAGCACTGCGCCGTCGGGAAGAACGACCTTGATAAGTCCGCGCTCGATAAGCGCGTCGTCGTCCTCGTAGGGGATGGTGAAGTCCTCGGGCTCACGCTCAAGCTTCGCAATCTCAAGGCTTGCCATAAGCTTTGCGATAAGGTCAAGCGCGTATTTGATTCCGCGGTCGCTTCTGATCTTGAGGAGGGAGGGATATTCGTCTCCGCCCGCCTTCGAGCTTACGTCGACTACGCGGTATTTTTCATCGGCTTCTTTAGGATCGAGGGCAAGGTAAAGGCAAAGCATCTTGCCCTTAACGTCGATTCGCGCGATGGGCTGACGACCCTTTTTGAAGGTTTCCTTCGTCCAGCTCGTTCTCGCCTTAACGCCCTCGTAGGAGAGAAGCTCGTTTTTGATAATGGAATAGAAGCCCTTGATCTGATCCTCTGCCTGAATAAGGCGGGACATATAAGAGCGTCTGTATCTGATCTCGACCGTTTTGCGAAGTGCGTCAAGCTCTGCCTGTCTTCTTGCGCGCTCCTCTTCCTCGAGTCTCTTTCTTTCCTCTTCCTCGCGGATGCGCGCTTCTCTTGCAAGGCGGCGCGCTTCAGCCTCCTTCGCCATCTGCTCGGCGTTGAGTATTTCATCAACCCTGAGGGCGACGACGATGGCGTCTCTTATACGCTTCTCGTCCTCGGAGAGCTTCTTACGGTTATTCATAAGACGCGACACGGGTACGGTCTTCTTATATTCTGAGTCGTAAACCTGATAATCCTCAAGCTCCTCGTTATTAAGCTCGTCGTCAAACTCGGGGAAGGTCTCAAAGAGGTGCTTTTCGCTGAGGAGGCGCTTCTCCTCTTCGCCCTCTACGACTCCGTGATAGAAGGTCGTGTACTCAAGGGCGACGGGAGAGTGAAGAGATGCGACGAAGTCGTCGGAGGGCATCTCCTTGTATTCGTCGCCGATAAAAGAATAGCCCACCTTATCGAAGGTTTCGATATACTCCCAAAGGTTGAGGCATTCCTTCATATTTTTATTTTTAAGTATTGCGTTAGTGCGGATAACGGGGGGGCGAATATAATTTCGCTTAAGCGACTGCACGAATGCAGACGACTGGAAGGAGGTTATCGTGTTGCTTATCCTGCGCACCCTCTCAAGAAGGTCCTTATAGGACTCGTTAAGCTCAATATCCGACTCGGAAATCTCCGCACCGAGAGGTGAGGTAAGTTCAATGCGAAGATTTATCCGAGCCGAATTCCTACCCTCGTCGACAGAGGTGAAATGCTCAAACTCGGTCTGGTAATCGAATTTGTAGTTTGCCTCTGTACCGCTACCGCCCATAAGAGCCTTGTAGCGCTTGTCAACGAAAGCGGAAAGTCGAGCGATCAGCGTGTTAACGAACTTGTTCTCATAGGTGAGAAGGGTCTCGTCGTGGTAAACGTTAAGTATCTTTGACGGAGTGATCTCGTCGTCCTTAACGTCGAGAATAAGATTCGTGTGCTGAGCCAGGTGCTTGATGGATTTTTCGGTTATATGCCTCGAAACTTCAACGGGCAAAACCTCGTCAACGTCCTCGATCATGATAGAGGGGTTTCTTACGATTACGTCAATATACGGAATAGTCGCCTCTATGCGCTCGATCCATTCGGAGTCGATCTTTTTATGTACTTTATTTCTTTTGAGCGAAACGGCGGTCTCGGACGACGCGATAAGCATTTTTGCATCCGCATAAGAGGGGCAATCCTTCGCCAAGGCACGCATAGCGGAGAGAGCCTTATTCTTTATATCGTCGTAGATTCTGTTCATAAAGCTCACCGCCTTTCGGAAATCAATAATTAATAAGTACGCTGGAGTCGCTCAAGGAACTCGATGCACGAGGTCATCTGATCCTTGCCGAAGAGTGTGTTAAGATAGTTGATAAGTCCCTTGATCTCATCACGGATAAGGGAGAGGTTAAGGCTCTCAAACTTACGGAAGACCTTAGTTGCGAGCATGTGGTCGATACCACCCTCGATCGTACCGCCGCAGGCAACGTAAACGGGGACGAAGATCTTAAGATGCTTCATAATACGGTTACCGAATGCAACGCGGAACTTTCTTATAACGTAGTTATCAAGCTCCTCGATCATATCGAGATACTTCTGCTCAAGGGGATTTTCGTTAATTGCGCGTTGATAAAGCGCGGCAACGTCGGAATATCTGATCTTTGAGGGGGGAGTGTCGGGCGCGTCGAAGGGGATACCCTTGTTATCGATATTGATCGTGAGGGCACGGTCGTAAACCTTATCGGAGATCGAGAAGGTCGAGTCGTCGTTGTTTGCCGTTCCGACGTACCAGGTGTTCTGGGGGATAAGAAGCTTACCGTCGGAGAGGCGCTTGGGGTCGTTGATCCAGGACGAGGGAACGAGCTCGATCTTCCACGCGTTGGGATCTGGCATTTCCATGATCGAGAGCATTTCCGCGAAGTAATACTCAACGCGGGCGATGTTCAACTCGTCGAGGATAAGTATGTTAATGTCGTCGTTATACGAAGCCTCGTATATACGGCGAAGAACGTCAGTTTCATTGAATTTCTTTGAGAATTCGTTAAAGTAACCGAAAAGCTCGGTGCGGTCACGCCAGGAGGGCTGAACCGAAACTATGGTTGAATCGTTCTCAAAGAACTTACCCATAGCGTAGGGGAGAGAGGTTTTACCGGTACCGGATATACCCTGAAGAAGGATAAGCTTCGTTGAAGCAAGTCCGGCGAACATAAGCCTTATGACCTTCTCCTCATAGAAGAGTCCCATGCGCGAGCAGGCGAAATTACGGAAATCGCGGCAAAGCTCCTCAAGGGTGAAGCCGCTTCTGTAATCGGGCTCGCTATAGTACATATACTTACGGTCGATCGCGTCAAGCTTTGCAAATCTCGGAGCAAGGTCAACGTCCTCAACCTTTTTGCCCTCGATCGCCTCGCCCTCTTCGTCCTCATCGTAAATACCGTTAAGAAGGTCAAGGGGAACTTTAGTTTCACCGATCTTAAGGGCGAGAATGCGCTCCTTCTCTTTAGTGAGACGGAGAACGTCGCGGTGAAGGTCGGCAACCTCTTCAAGAAGATCCTCGTTACCAACGGCGGAGCGGCGGAATCTTATATACTTTCTTACGAGAAGGTAAAGCATATAAATAATTACGACCCAAACAGCCATAACGAGAATGAAGGATACGATAGCAAAGATCCAGTCTACTGGTCCGAAGCCATCCTTGTATTCATTAAATTGTTTAACGTAGTCAACGACATTGAATATCTGTATAAGACCGCCCACGAAGCCGGTAACGATCTTCCAGATACCGTCTATCATCGTTGTCAAGAAGGCAAAGAACCAATCAAGAAATCCTGCCATTTCCTGCTATCACTCCTTTCGTAGTCTTTTGGACTATGAATTTAGCCGTAAGAGAATCGAGCTCATAAGGTTTTAAAGGATAGATTTCTCCTAATTCATCGCCGATTTTTCTTAAATATCCGTATATTCCTCAAAAAATCAACTCGACTTATAAAAAATCTATTCTTTTAAAACTGCTTTGCGCCTTACGGCGAATAAATTTTGATGTATTTTATTGGCACTTGCCGCAGTCAAGCGCAGACTTTACGAGG
>JAZLEH010000195.1:0-5237 GCA_045615165.1 Eubacteriales bacterium
AAACGTTGTGCTTTCGACTGTCTGGGCTGACGGCGGAAACGGCGGCGTTGAACTTGCACGCGAAGTTGTGAGACTTTGCGAAGAGGAAAAGGGCGATTTCACCTTTGCATACGAGCTTGACGGGAGCATTGAGGATAAGATCGAGGCGCTCGTTAAAAAGGTTTACGGCGGCGACGGCATAACCGTTCTCCCCGCGGCAAAGAAGCAGATCGCGGCGCTCACCGCTCTCGGATTTGATAAAGTGCCGATCTGTATGGCGAAAACTCAGTATTCATTCTCCGACGATCAGACAAAGCTTGGCGCACCGTCGGGCTTCACCGTAACTATTAAGAACGTTAAGGTTTCCGCAGGCGCAGGCTTCGTTGTAGTTCTTACGGGAGATATAATGACTATGCCGGGACTTCCGAAGGTTCCCGCCGCTGAGAGAATCGACGTTGATTCAAACGGCAAGATCACAGGCTTATTCTAATAGGCGAGATTAAAAAATGAAACTTATAATTGCATCAAATAACAAACATAAGATATACGAGATAAAGGCAATGCTCGGCGACAGGTTCACCGAGATACTCTCGCTCCGCGAGGCGGGAATAGACCACGAAACCGTTGAGGACGGAGAGACCTTTATCGATAACGCCCGAAAAAAATCCCGCGAGATATGCGAGATATCGGGCTGTGCCGCACTTGCCGACGACAGCGGAATCTCGGCGCACGCGCTTGATGGCGCGCCCGGCGTTTACAGCGCTCGCTTCTCGGGCGGTACGGACGAGGATAATAACAGACTCCTCGTCGAGAAGCTCTCGGATAAAGAGGATAAGGGCGCGCACTATACCTGCGCTATGGTTCTCACCTATCCCGACGGAAGAGAGATCACCGCAGAGGGCTACCTTTACGGAAGCATAATTGACACGCCTCGCGGCTCACGCGGATTCGGTTACGATCCGCACTTCGTTCCCGATGGGGAAACGCGCACCGTTGCCGAAATGACCGATGAGGAAAAGAACGCGATAAGCCACAGAGGAAGAGCGCTTCGCGAGCTTCTCTCGAAAATAGCAGAATAATGTCACTTATAATAACGGTTCTTGAAATAATCGGAGTATTTTCATTCTCGGTCTCCGGCGCGCTTATGGCGATAGATAAGGAGAATGATTTCGTCGGCGTCGTATTCCTTGCGATCATCACCTCCTTTGGAGGAGGAATGCTTCGCGACCTGTTTATAGGAAATACGCCCCCCGTCTTTTTCTCGCTTTATAAGCTTATAATAGTCTCCGTTCTGACGGCGACCGTCACTTATTTCCTCGCGATGATATTTAAGCGGCAGTATGTTCAGAACGAGGCGTTCGTTCAGTCGATCAATAATTATTTCGATGCGCTCGGACTCGGAGTTTTCGTTATCTCGGGAGCGGAGATATGCATCGAGCGCGGAATAGATAACCCCCTTCTCATAATCGTTATGGGAATGCTCAGCGGCACGGGCGGCAGTATGACGCGCGACATTATAATGAACGAAGTACCTGCGCTTCTTCGCAGGCATATATATCTTCTTGCGGCGCTTGCCGGCGCAGGATGCTATTATCTCCTCTGCTATTTTGAGGTGCAGGGGGTCGTTGCCGTAACGGTGAGCGCCTCGCTTATCGTGGCGATAAGGATCTTGGCAACGATATTCAAGTGGAATCTTCCGAAGGCGATAGATTTCACGAAGATCTCAAAGGATATTGATTCAAACCCGTAATTCGGGAGAAAGAGGTATACCGTGGCAATCGATTTAATGGAGAAGAAAAGAGCCCTCGTGGCAAACAGATCGGTCGTAAAGGACAAGTACGCGATCTGCGTCGTCGCGGCAAAGAAGCTTAATTTCGCGCATAACGAGCTTCTTCGCGCAGAGGAAGCGAAGGAGATCAAGAACAACGCGAAAAATCAGACGAGATATGCAAACGCGGAGAGCGCTTTTAAGATTGCGAAGAAGGAATACGTCTCATTCGTTAAGATCTACGACGATCTCGTAATGGATATAATTTCGGCTTATTCCGAGATAATTTCCGAGGAGTCACCGAAATCGGCAAAGAAGCTTTCGGCAGAGCTTAACAGATTTGAATCAAAGGAAAATTCAAATAAGGACGCCCTCGTTGAGAAGATACGCGGAATAGATATAAAGGACGCAGAGGCAGAGCTTAAGGCTCGCCCCATGGAGTCGCGCCCCCAGCCCGTACGCATCCAGCGCGAAGCGGAGGGCGAAAGATACGGCGCGCGTCCTCAGCCCCAGTATACCGCGCCGCAGTATAATCCCCCGCAGTATCAGTCGCAGCCCCGCTATTATCAGCAGAGCGACTCCTATCGCCCCTATCCCCAGACTCCTCCGCAATACCAGCAGCCGACCATAGCCCCCACCTCCATCGATATTTCGGGCGTGGTTAAGGACGCGGTAGACGCCGCTATGAAGAAGTTCGTTTCCGCGTTTGAAAGGCGCATTGACGAATATACCGAGGCGCTTGGCGCAGTCGAGCTTCCCGCGATCAACGTGCAGGCGGTAAACTCCGGCGCGTCGGTTGAGGTCGGATCGGCAGTTGCGGCAATGGCGGGAGAGGTGCTTGAAAACGAGCGCGCTATCGCTGAGAAGCTTGCATCACTTATGGATAATATCAAGGAGCTTTCGGATAAGCTTGCCGAGCTTGGCGCATCCTGTATGAGCCTTACGAAGCTTCAGTGCGACGCCTCGGAGGAGGCGCGCAAGGCAAACGATATGCAGCGCAAGCTCACCCGTGATATTCAGGGCGTTATCGTTAACCAGAAGCTCATAATGCAGGAGGCAGCATCCCTTTCGGGCGAGCAGGCGGCTCTCATTGAGCAGCAGAAGGCAAACGCAGAAAACCAGAAGATACTCGACGCGGCAAGCGCAGAGATAAACGAAATGCAGAAGAGCGTGCTTGAATCGGAAAACGCCCTCGCAGAATCCGTCCGCGAGGTAATCGCAACGCAGAAATCAATTATCTCCTCGCACCAGTCGGTCATCGGCGCGAATATGAAGAACCTCGAGCTTCAGCGCGACCTCACCGAAAAGCAGGTTGAGGCAAATACCCTTCAGAAATCGGCTATAAGCGAGCATAAGCAGTTCCTTCGCGAGCTTCGCAGACAGCGCCAGCAGATCGCCGAGAAGAAAAAGGCGATAGAGAAGGAGCTTTCCGAGGAGGGCGCAGAGGGTGAGTCCACCGTGATCTCCGAGGAGATTGAAATCGAGGCTCTCGCCGCAAACGAAAACTGATAAATATCAATATAGTTAAAATAAAGGTCAATATAGCGGTTGCCTTTTATAATAATTATAATAAATCGTAAATCTTGCTTTCAGAGGAATAAAAATGATTGAAATAGGCGCGTTTTACGCTCAGATATTAAAGGGCGTTACCGAAAAGGGTCTCACTATTGACGAGGCAATAAGCGAATGCAGTAAAAACGGCATCAAATGGGCAGACGTTGGAGTTAAATTTCTTCACGAAGAGGGCGCTGAGGTCATTGCCGACCGCCTTAAAAGAAACGGAATGGGCATAATTTCGGTACATAGCGGCGTCGTCACCGACGTTTCATCCGAGGAGGCTTTTCTCGCTTCGCTTGAATCGGGAAAGCGCGATATGGACCTTGCAAAGCAGGCGGGAAGCAAATACTTTATGATAGTTCCGCAGAAGACGAAGCCCTTCGACGAGAGCCTTACCGACGCGTTCTTCGCGGGCGCAAGAAGACTCGTAGGCGAGCTTTGCGAATACGGTAAGAAAATCGGGCTTCAGGCAACCGTTGAGAATTTTTCAAAGAGAGAAATGCCGTATTCCACCATCAGGGATATGGAGTGGTTCTTCGCAAACGTGGACGGACTCCGCTTCACGCTTGATTCGGGCAACTTCACCCTTGCGGGATGTCAGGAATATATCGGCGCAAGACTCTTCTTTGATAAGGCGGTCTACGCCCACCTCAAGGACTTCGTTGAGACCGATAAGGAAACGAACGCCTTCCGCGACGGAATCTATTATTACAGAGTTCCTATGTTTGACGGAATGGTAAGGAACGCGGATATAATCAAGTATTACGTTAAAAACGGCTTTGACGGTGTATTTACCGTAGAATATAGCGGAGATAACGTCTTTGATACGACGATCCTCGGCGCAAAGAGGATAATTGAGCTTTTGGAAGCCATTAAGGCGGGGAAGGCATAACCATGAATGCAAAAATAGGACTTCAGATATGGGCACTTCGCGAGGACTTCGTTGAAGAGCCGTACGAAACCTTAAAGAAAATAAAGGCTATGGGATATACGGGCGTTGAGCTCGTTTCCTCAAAGCTTACGAAGAGCGCATCCGAATACCGCGCAATGCTTGACGAGATTGGGCTTGAATGCTACGGCTTGCTTACGGGCTATAAGAATCTCAGCGCGGAATTGCTACCCGAGACTATGGAGTTATGCAGAGCGCTCGGCACGGATAATATCGTTATCGGAAGCATTAATTTCTCGGAGCTTTCCGAGTCGCCCGATGCGCCCGTGCGTATCGTAAAGGAGCTTTGCGATATTCACGACACTCTCTTAAAGGCGGGCTTTAATTCGGGATATCATAACCACGACAGCGACTTTAAGAACACCGTCGGCGATAAGAGCTTCTTTGAATTCGTTCTTGAAAACACTCCCGATTCATTCCTTATGGTTCTTGACACGGGTAACGCCGTCGCAGGCGGAGGCGACCCCGTCGCTCTTATGAAAAAATACGGTAACAGAGCGAAAATAATTCACCTTAAGGGCTATTCCGAGGAGAATAAGTACCTCGCCCCCGTATGGGATTGCGATTACGGCATTGACGAGATAGTAGAGCTTGCTCTCAACAACTCAACCACCGAATATATCGACATCGAATTCGGCGCGAGAGGGGAATACGACCCCACCGAAAGAGCGGCGAGATCCGCCAAGTGGTTAGCCGCAATCGAAGCGAACGCATAAGGCTTTAAAGGAATAGAATTTTTTTGCTAGGCAAGAGTGAATAATCCAAACTCGTTTTATAGAGGCGAATTATCCGTTATACATCGGTAAAAATTCTTATAATATCCGCATATTATTTCAAATTTTCACCTCGTCTTACGAAAAATTCGCTCTCTATAAAATTCAAGGAACTCTGCGCCTTAATTTTTAGTTGATTTTGGTGCTTGGCTCTCGCAGCCAAGTGCGGACTTTGCAAGAGAGATAAGTGCCGAAAGCTCTGAAAATTAAG
>JAZLEH010000196.1:0-4588 GCA_045615165.1 Eubacteriales bacterium
TAAGAAGAACCACGGTCGAGCCGTCGATCGCATTTGTCATCTCGGAGCAGAAGTTAGACATTGCCGAATACTTTGCAAGAGTGCCTGCGGTGTCAAGCAAAGGTCTTACGCCGCTCTCTGCATAGTAAATACCTGTGTAGAACGCCGCGTTTGCCTGTGACTTAGTCTCGGAAACCACGGGGGTGATCTTGATTACGGGATTTGCCGCGATCTCAGCAGCGGTAAGCGCTCTTACAGAGCCGCCGATATCCATGGTCCAACCGGATACTACGGGATAGTATACGGTCTTGCCGTCAACATATCCTGCGCTCTTGCCGGTCGAGGGCATAACGCCTGCGGGGATCTTCTCGGTGGTGATGATCTTGCCGTTTGCGTCATACCATTCAAGAGTTGCGATCTCATTTGCCGCAAAGAGAGATATGGAATATCCGTCATCAGTCTTTACGACCTTATATTTAAGCGCCGCCTCCTTGGAAAGACCGATATTGATCGTGCTATCACACTTGATGGTGAGCGAATCTGCGGTGGGAACGAGATTATCAACCGAAGAAGTGATAGCGATCTCGTCGCCGCTCTTTGCGGATGCAACAGCCTCGCGGATAGCGCTCTTAATATCCGAAGGATTAGAAAGAATATCTACGCACTCGCTGAGCTTAATGCCCTTATTGAAGTTGCCGCTGTATTTAACGTTAAACAAGTCGCCAAGTCCGAACGAATCTGCAGTAGTGTAATCGGACGCACAGGAATATGCTCCATCCTTCTTACCGTCGCCGTAGAAGCTTGAAACGAAGTTATCGAAGCACATCGAGTAGGTATCCTGCTCGATAATGTCCTGATCGTTATTATAGGGCTGGAATCTGATCGAGTTCATAACAACGGTGTCGGTGTAGCTGAAATCGGTACCCGTTCCAACGCTTGCGACCTTAGCGGTTCCGAACACCTTTTTAAGGTCGAATGCGTATTCACCGTCAAGGTAAATGTGCGCCTTGCTCGCAGAGAAGTTATAATCCGTAGAGTTAACGGTATACTCAATATCGATAACGATGCTGATATGGTTCCATGCACCTGCAACGTCTGCAAGAGGAACCTTGGAATTTGCCGTGGTAGTAGAGCCGGGCTCAACTCTTCCTGCGACGAGATACCAGGTATCCGATATTCCGTCGCCGTCGCTGTCAAGATAAGCGGTGGTAAGACATCCGTCATTTCCGGCGGTCATGTTGGTGGTTCCCCAAGCCGTTCCGGTCCAGAATCTTGCATAGATTCCGTAATAGAAGCCGTCAACGTAAGCAAGCTTACCGGTGTCCTCATCGGTGAGGTGAGAGCCGTTCTCGTCTGCCGTCTCGGAATAGTAAGCATCCGATGCTATATCAAACTCAAGCGTGATATAGTCGGTGTTGAAGAGAGAGGGAGAGATAGGAGCATTCGGAAGATCCGTTTTAGAATAATTACCGATCTTCCAGTCAAAGTACGGGGTAGAGCTTGCGTTATCATAAGGAGTTCCGCTGTAACGAAGCTGCATATACTTATTGCCGCCTACGGTTACGTACTTTTCATCGTAGATAGTCAACGACGCGGCAACCTTATCAAACTTAGAGGAATAAGCGCCGTCGTTGATACCATCCATGTTGATCATTTCAGAACGGTAAACCGTACTCTGCGCAACGTTCTTCGGGTCGGTAATGACCGTTACGTTGCTTGAAGCGTCACTCGCGAACACGCTTACGCAAAGCACGCCGAGAACAAGGCAGAGCGTAAGAAGAGCCGCAAGGACTTTAGTTGTTTTCTTCATTTGTGTTTTCCTTTCACTAAAAAATATTTAGACATAATAATTATAGGACATTTTGGAGAATTTGTCAACCTTTATTTTTTTTGACTTTACTTTTTCATAGCTTAGTGCTATAATAAAGGAAAATACCCGCTTGGAGGTAACGATGAAAAACAAGATCTACGAAGCGAAATTCATAACCGCCGACCCGAAATGGAAAGGGCGCGCCCCGCTCTTTAAGCGCGAGTTTAAGGCAAGGGGCGGACTCATCCGCGCAACCCTTGATATAACCGCGCTCGGAGCTTACGAGGCGACCATCAACGGAAAAAGAGTCGGCGATTTCATAATGGCTCCCGGTTGGACGAGCTATAATAAAAGGCTTCCCTACCAGACCTACGATATAACCGATCTTATCAAAAAGGGTAACAACGGAATCGTAGTCGGCGTTGGAAGCGGTTGGTACGGCTCTGCCGTCGGATTCGGCGGAATTTATCCCCTTGGCGATCACCCCGCGCTCGTTATGGCGATAACGCTTGAATACGCGGACGGATGCGAATATATCCTCTCGGACGAGTCCTTTAAGGTTGCAAAATCCGAGACTATTGAATCGACGATATATAACGGTGAGGTAACCGACGCGAGAGTGAAGCCCAGATTTGCTTCATCCGCAAGACTCTTTAAGGGTAAGAAGCCCCCGCTTTACGCGTTTGACGGCGTTCCCGTGCGTGAGATTGAGAGGGTCTCGGCAAAAGAGATCATAATCACGCCGCGCGGCGAGCTTGTCATCGACTTCGGACAGAATCTCACGGGTTATCCCGAGTTCACCGTAAACTGCCGGGGCGGCGAGAAGCTTTTGATCACCTGCGCCGAAATACTCGATAAGGACGGTAATTTCTATAACGAAAATTACAGGAGCGCAAAATCGCTTATCGATTACACCGCTCGCGAGGGCGTGCAGACCTATAAGCCGCACTACACCTTCTTCGGATTTAGATATCTTCAGCTCGTCGGCTTCCCCGAGGGTATAAAGAAAGAGGACTTTACAGCGATCGTCGTACACTCGGATATCGAGCGCGCGGGCTATTTCAAATCGGGTCACGCAAAGCTTAACAAGTTATACGAAAACGTTATTTGGGGACAGAGGGGCAATTTCCTCGACGTTCCCACCGACTGCCCGCAAAGAGACGAAAGACTCGGCTGGACGGGTGACGCGCAGGTATTCTGCCGCACCGCAATGCTCAACTATAATTGCGATAAATTTTTCAGAAAATGGCTTCGCGACCTTGCGCTTGATCAGTGCGAGGACGGAGGCGTTCCGCGAGTTATCCCCGACACGTCGCCCGCCACCCCCGAAATGACGGTTGAAAACCTCGGAAGAAGACATTCCGCCGCTTGGGGCGATGCCGCTACCGTCTGCCCGTGGGAGCATTATATGGCATACGGAGACGAGAAATTCCTCAAAGAGTGCTTCCCCTCTATGAAAAAGTGGGTGGAGTTCATCGAAAAGTATTCGGATAACTACGCTTGGACGGTCGGCTTCCATTACGGAGATTGGCTCGCGCTTGACAACGCCGAGGATATAAAGGGCTTGACCGAGCATCCGCTTATTGCGACGGCGTTCTTCTATCACTCGGCAGAGCTCGTCGTTAAGGCGGGAAAGGCGCCCAAAGCCGACGTCACTCATTTTGAGGAAATTATGCCAAAGTTCAAGGCGGCGTTCCACGAGAGATTTATAAAGGACGGAAAGCTCACGAGCGACACGCAAACCGCGCACGTTCTTGCGATACATTTCGGGCTCTGCGAGGGCGAGCTCCGCGAAAGGCTTGCAAAGAGGCTCGTCGAGCTTATCGAAGAGCGCGGCGACGCATTGACGACCGGATTCGTCGGCACGCCATATCTCTTCGACACGCTCACCGAAATCGGAAGAATCGACAAGGCTTATTCCCTGCTCTTGCGCGAAAAGTTCCCCTCTTGGTTCTTCTCGATCAATATGGGCGCAACGACGATCTGGGAGCACTGGGACGGCATAAACGAAGAGGGTCAGGTTTGGCGCAGGAGCATGAATTCATTCAACCATTACGCATACGGATCGGTTGCGGCGTGGTTCTATCGCACGATATGCGGAATAAGATACGACGAATCAGCGCCCGCGTATAAGCATTTCTTCCTCACCCCCACACCGTGTAAAGAACTCGGATGTGCAAAAGCGAAGATCAACACCCCCTCGGGTGAAATAATCTCCGAGTGGTGCTATGAAGCGGACGGCGGAATCCGCTACTCGTTCACGATTCCCAATGGCGCAACCGCAACCCTCACCCTCGGCGGTGAGTCGGTCGAGCTCAAAGCGGGTAAATACACCAAGTTTTGTAAATAAAAGTTTAAATTAAATGCAAAAAAACTCCCTTTTCGAAGGGAGTTTTTTCGTTGCTCAGAGAGAACGGACGGGGGCTATTCGGAATGAAATCGGTCAAGGACGGATATTTAACGGACAGTCGAGGACGCCTGTCCCTACGGGGGATGTGATACATCGTTCCTCACGGATCGTTTGATATATTGGTATGCTTTATTTCGTGCCACGATGTTACGATATTTGTAGGGACAGGCGTCCTCGACTGTCCGTTATTGACCTCCCTCCGGGAGGGAGGTGGATTTTGCGAAGCAAAAGACGGAGGGAGAATGCGAATGTATCGCATAGTTTCCATAAGATAACCGAGCATATCATCCGCAGGCTCTTTTCGTCACGCATCCGCGTGCCACCTTTCTCTCGGAGAAAGGTATTGTATGCGCCACGATGTTATGATATTCGGGCGGACAGTCGAGGAC
>JAZLEH010000197.1:0-2150 GCA_045615165.1 Eubacteriales bacterium
TGAAGATTATTCTCTTACAAGAGAAGAAATATTCAACGAATATAAAAGAATTTTCACCGAAGAATTATCAAGGGAAAAAATAGTCGGAAGCTCTTTATTTGGCCCACACAGAGACGATATTATAATTAATATCAACGGAAAAAGTGCAAGAAGCTTTGCATCGCAGGGTCAGCAAAGATCGATAGTTTTATCCCTTAAGCTATCGGAGGGTGAGGTAAATAAGGAAATATGCGGCGAATATCCCGTGTTCCTCTTTGACGACGTTTTAAGCGAGCTTGACGAGAAGAGAAAAAAGTTCGTTATCGACGGTATCGGCGAGAGGCAGATAATTATTACCTCGTGCGAAAAGGATAGCGACGGAATGAATCCCGAAAGGAAAATAGAGGTCATTTCGGGAGACTATAAAGGAAATTAATATGTATTTACACATAGGAAACGGATCTAGTATAAAAACCGAGGATATTATAGGTATCTTCGATCTTGATACTGCGACTATTTCAAAAATAACGAAGAATTATATTTCAAAAAAAGAAAAGGAAGGCAAGGTTGAATATAACGATTTTGATCTTCCGCGTGCATTCATAATTTGCGCAGATAAAAAAGATGAAAAAATAAGGCTTTCAAGAATATCAACTACGGGTTTACGCCAGAGAATCGATAATGAAGGCAAAATAGAGAAGGAATTGTAATATGGAAAACACTCAGAACAAAGAAATTGAAAAGAACGGTTATGACGATAGTCAAATACAGGTTCTTGAGGGTCTTGAAGCGGTAAGAAAAAGACCGGGTATGTACATAGGTACAACGTCTATCAAAGGACTTCATCACCTTGTTTACGAGATAGTTGATAACTCGATAGACGAAGCTCTTGCGGGCGAGTGCGGAACAATCAAGGTAACTATCTGGGAGGATAACAGCGTTTCAGTTGAGGATGACGGACGCGGTATTCCCTCGGGTATGAATGAAAAGCTTGGAATACCTACTCTTGAGGTAGTTTATACCGTTCTTCACGCAGGAGGAAAGTTCGGCGGAGAAGGATATAAGATTGCCGGCGGTCTTCACGGTGTTGGTGCATCGGTCGTTAACGCTCTTTCCGAATGGGTTGAGGTTGAAAACTGCCGCGACGGATATAAATATACCGAAAGATTTGAAAAGGGCGGTGTTGCAAGACCCTTTAAGTGCGAGGGTTCTTCTGAGGGTCGCCACGGCGTTTACGTAAGATTTAAGCCCGACCCCACTATATTTGAAGAGACTGTTTTCGATTTCGATATAATTCTCAACAGAATGAGAGAGCAATCCTTCCTTAACGGCGGTGTTAAAATTATTCTCACCGACAGAAGAGAGGGTATGGAAAGAGAAGAGGTGCTTCATTACGAGGGCGGTATAATCTCTTTCGTTGAATTCCTTAATAATGAAAAGCGCGGAAATCCCATCCATCCCGAAGTTATATATATGAAGGGTGAGGAAAACGGCTCTATTGCAGAGGTAGCTATGCAGTATAACGATAGCTACAACGAGACAATTATTTCGTTTGCGAATAATATGTCAACTATCGAGGGCGGTACTCACGAAACAGGATTTAAATCTGCTCTTACAAGAGCTATTAACGATTACGCGAAGAAAAAAGGACTCATAAAGGGTGAGGATAAGAGCCTTTCGGGTGACGACGTAAGAGAGGGTCTCGTTGCGATCATCTCCGTAAAGCTTACCGATGCACAGTTTGAGTCACAGACTAAGGCAAAGCTCGGTAACAGTGAAATAAGAAAGCTTACCGATTCAATAGTTTATACTAAGCTTGCCGAGTATCTTGAAGAAAATCCCACCTCCGCAAGACTTATAATTGAAAAATCCCTTGCCGCAAACAGAGCAAGAGAGGCGGCAAGACGAGCAAGAGAAAATTCAAGAAGCAAAAACGCGCTTGAGGTTTCAACTCTCCCCGGAAAGCTTTCGGACTGTAACGAAAAGAATCCCGAGCTTACCGAGGTATATCTCGTAGAGGGAGATTCGGCAGGAGGTTCTGCGAAGAACTGCCGTGACAGCCGATTCCAAGCTATACTTCCTCTCCGCGGTAAAATACTTAACGTTGAAAAAGCAAGCATTGATAAGATAGAAAAGAATACCTCTATTATTCCTATTATACAGGCGCTCGG
>JAZLEH010000198.1:0-26346 GCA_045615165.1 Eubacteriales bacterium
CGATAACTTTGAGATCTTCACCTCCGAGTCGGCGCTTGCGCCCGTTCGCAAAGAGGTTCTTAAGTCCGATGAGGACAGAATGAAGGACATCCTCGTTAAGAGCTATCGCCTCCACGAGGTTCATTCCTACATCTGGTCCGACGTTGCAAAGAACCGCGACCTCGGAATCGATACCCCTGCAAACGTTACCGTTATCAACGCGCAGACCCCCGATCATAAGCACCTCAGAGTCTCTATGATCCCCACGCTCCTCTCATTCGTTAAGGAGAACAGATCCTACCTCGATAACTTCGGAATTTTCGAGATCGGTCACACCGTTGAGGGTCTCCGTGAGAACGGCACCTGTAACGAGCAGAATAAGCTCGGCTGCGTCCTCTTCTCTAAGACCGAGAGCGAGGAGAGCGTATTTATGAAGGCAAGGGATATCGTCGCAGAGCTCGTTTCGGATATACTCCATAAGAACGCTTCGTTCGAGAGCGTTGAGAACGAGTACGACTTTGCTCACCCCGTTAATACCTTTGCAATATCGGCTGACGGAGTTAAGGTCGGATATCTCTCCGTTCCTCACCCCGTAGTGCTCGGAAATATCGATAAGAAGTGCGCAGTTGCGTTCTTCGAGATCTCGACCGAGAAGTTCGCTACCGTTAAGGCGGGAACTACCGCATATAAAGAGCCCTCTAAATTCCCCGCAATCGATATCGATATCACCTTCAACGCTGATATTTCGGCTATCAACTTCGAGAAGCTCACCGCCGATGCAAAGGAGGCAGCAGGCTCGATCCTCGCCGACGTTAAAGTAAAGGACATCTACACCGCCGACGGCGTAACCGCTCTCACTCTCAGGTTCTCATTCGTTTCTGCGGAGCGTACCCTCACAAAGCAGGAGCTTGCGCCCTCTACCGAAAAGATCGTTGCAGCCCTCGGACTTGAGGTTAAAGCGTAATTAAAAAAGAGCAAATAACAGTAAAAGCCCTCCCGTGTTAAATTCGGGAGGGCTTTTTGTCGTAATCAGAGGGAAATCGCTCTCGGAAATACCGTAACGCGCGCATAGTTAAATTATGTATAAAACGACGGAATGTTTTGTTGATAATCCCGAATTTAGACCATTCGCATTGACAATTCTTGCGCGCGAGTGTATACTATATTTAAATAATATATTTTTTTAAAGGAGAAAACCCATGAAAAGAACGCAAAAAGTATTTGCCATTCTTCTCACGCTCTGCCTTCTCATCGGCGCGCTCGTTACCACGGTAGCGGCTTCTAATGATAGCGCCGTAGAAAGCGCGATCGCAACTCAGCTTTCGCCCGCAGGAGCAACGAGACATATAGGCAATAAAGGAGGATCATCAAACGCCCTCGATAACGGTACTTATAAACCGAATTATATTGATATTAAAGGAAATTCCGTCGATAACTTCTACGGAAGCGGACAGACGAGTAACAACCTTTCTACGTCCTTCCTAAACGTGGTTTTAGGCAACACGACCTCAACTAAAACCGGCACTATGTCAATGATCGTAGAAGATAAGATTCAGCAGGATTATATGGTTTACGATTTTGACTTCGGTACCGATAAATACAGCGTTCAGGTTGGTTATAAGCTTCAGACCGTATATACCGTAGGAACCGCGGTAACTAATGCTGACGGCTCAAAAAGCACTACCACGACCTACGAATATACGATAATCCCCTCGTATAAGACCTATCTCCCCGAAGAGCTTACCGAGGAAAACGTAAAGGCTGATATCGAAGCCGCTTACGCTGAGATCGTTGATCTTCAGATCAATTCCGACCACGGAAGCGAATTCGTCGTAGCAAAGGTATCTACCACTGCAAACGGAAAAACCACCGAAACCACACAGGTCGCGCCCATCTACTCGCTCGGCCTTAAAATTTGGGAGAACGATCCCGCCGGCACTAAGATGACCTACGAGGCGGCAATGGCAACCAAGAGCCTCGCGCTTAACGACGGTGATTGGATTTATGCGATGGCAAGAACCTGGGCAACGAAGGGCGCAGCGGTCGGATCGTCAACCTCTTACATCTACTATAGGAAGGATGCAAACGGCGACTGGTATTTCGCGTCTGCGAGAAACGGCGCTAAGGTTGCCGATATGTCGGACGTGCCCGGAAGATACGACCATATAACGATCGTTGTTAAGGCAAACTCCGATAAAACCATGAGCTATTACACCTTCGTTAACGGCGAATTTGCGTATACGTCCACTACGTCCGCGTATTATTCCGCAGGCTTTGAATGCGTTAGATACGTTATCGACGGCGCGAAGAAGATGTACGGCTCCTACTCGCTCAACGTTGCAAACAGCGCGGTTAACTATTACGCAGCCGGCTACACCTCGGGTGACGCGTACGGAATCGACGACTATATCACGAGCGGCGATTATGCGACCAAGTCCCTCACCGCCTGCACCGATATTGTATATACCGCAAATTACGTATCTCCCAACGGTTATCTCTTCGTTAATAACGGTTACGATATGGGTGATTTTGCTTCAACTCCCGCGCGCGTTGCAGAGGAGATCGCAAAGCTCAAGAACGGCGGCACTATCGTTACCACGATGGACGTTAATAATATCACCGTTCCGTCAGGCGTTGAGGGCTTCACTATCTCCTGCGATAACAAGCTCGTAAACGCGACTCTCTCCGAAAAGTCGATCTCCGACGGCTACGTTATCACAAAAACTGCCGGCGGATATTCTGTATCGCTCGACATTTCTGATAGAGTGGTATACGTTAAATGGCTCGATATCAAGGGCGGTCACCTTACCACGACCCGCCTCTTCTACGGCGAAGCTCCCGACTCGTCAAAGATCGTTGCAAACGTATACGACGAGAATACGGGAACTATCTATTACGCAGACCTCTCTGGCTGGTCGTGGAGTCTTGACGGTGACGTAAGAGCCGTAACCTCCGATATGATCGCGGCAGGCTCAACCATCACGATGACCCCCGTCGTTAGCGGAAGCATCTCCTCCCAGACCGGCGCGACCTTCTATATGGGCGTAAGATACGACGACACTCTCGTTACCGCCCCCGTTCCCGCATCGGACGGAACCTTCAGCTACTATAATAATCGCTCCGCCGTAAATATGATCTCCGAGAGCGTAGCTGCAAGCAGAAAGGGTGACACCTGCGTGCTTCTCACTGACTTTACCGGTGACGACGGTGATATGGCGGCGTATCCTTCAAGTGACACGGTAAGAGATATTCCCGCAGGACAGACTCTTAACCTCGACCTTAACGGTCACATACTGGTAAGAACCGGTTGGCAGAATAAATCCTTCGGCTCACCCTTCTATGCAATGAAGGAGGATTCCACTCTTAACGTCTACTCCCTCAAGGAGGGCGGTATGATCGTTATGGGTAATATGCGCGCAAGCGGCTACACCAACGGCGTAACAAGCTCCGGCGGTATTACGAGAGTTGACACCGGCATAGATAAGGCGGTCGTTAATATCGGCGACATCCTCGACGCAGACGGCAATGTAATCAGAGCGTGCGGTGATAACTTCACCTATATCGGCGGTACTATGGTCTACGTAAACGGAGCAAAGATAAGCGCGAGCTACGACGGATCATCTCTTAGAAACGGCAAGAAGATCACGATCAACATAAATCACGGCTTCTACTACTCTCCTTGGCGTACGAGCTATGCTTTCATTGCAACCCTCGCGCCCGACACCGTTCTTAACGCAGACGGCATCACATTCGTAAGCGCGTATTCAAGCGGCGCGTTCTTCCACGATTACGATCCCTCTCTGTATGCTAATAACTCCACCGTAACTGTCACAAATTCCAAGCTTTACAGCATGCTTACGACGAAGGTTGACGGCAAGATATGCGCAGGCAGCGCGGTCAATATTATAAACATTCTCGCCACTGATTCGGTTGCATATTTTGAGGGCTGCACCATCGCAGGTAACCTCTGCAATACTCTTTACGGTAAGATCACGATCGGCAAGAATAACTATATCGCGCAGTTCGGTAAGTTTGATATCTTCAATAGCGTCAACGTAGTTATCAAGGAGGGCGTTAATTACGCGAGACCCTCTGATTACAATATCACCGCAAATATAACGCATCCCTACGCAACCAAGACCTGGGATGAAAATATGGATATGACCTATCCTTCGGATGCGGCGATCACGGGTATCGTTGATACCGATGCAGAGGCGGCGTTGCTCTCATCTGCAGTCCTTAAATCGAGAGTGTGGAATGAAACCTTCACGATCATCCTCGACAAGCCCGCCACCCTCGTTACCTACGATTTCGAGAACCTTCCCGAATTTATCGCTCCCGTTATCTGGCAGAGTGCAGGCGGCGAGGTGCTTGCAACCACCTATGAAATGGTCGGCACTACTCCCGAGGTTCCCGAGGCGGCAGCCTCCACCGTCGGTGAAAAGCTTAATAAGGCTTGGTATGTCACCGAGTTCCAGTGGGGCGGCTCAAGCGGACGCGTCGTTAAGGCAGGCGAGAACGTATTCACTCCCACCGCAATATACACTCCCAAAATCAGAGGAACTAAGGTAAACGTTTCTCTCTTCGAGGACGTAAGCTATAACTTCTATCTACCCGTAACCGGTGACGTAAGCGACGTTAGCGTAAGCGGTGCTATCCTCTCTGATAAGACCTATACTCTTAACGGGGTTGAATACCTCGTCGTTAGCGCAAAGCTCCCCGTTGATAGCTTCGCTATCACCGAGGCAACCGTAAGCTATAAGGCAGAGGACGGAACTCCCCTCAGCTACACTCTTAAGCTCGATCTTATGTCCTACGCCACGATCGTTGCCGAGAGATACGAGTGCGGAAGCGAGGAAGCGATTCTCGTTTACGAAATGGTAGCGTATAAGGAAGCCGTTGCGAAATACGTCAACTCCTCCTTCTCCGAAACCGAGGCTCTCAGCGAGTTCAAGCTTGCGCACGATAACTGCGCTTGCGGCGCTACCTCGATCGAGATGAGCGACGCAGAGCTTGCGGCCGATTACTCCGCGCTTAAGTCAAACGGTATCACGGGCGTTGCATACTCCCTCTCGCTCGGTGAGATCGGTATGGTGATCCTCGTTGATAACGGCGCTATCGTTGACTGTGTAACCTATACCGACGACTTTGGCAGAGAGATCTCGCACACCGTAGCTAAGGGCAACCTCATTTCGAAGAACGGCTACTACCTCGTTATCAATATCAACGCGGCTTACATCGATAACGTTATGACCATCAGCTCGGGCGATAAGTCGGGTACTTACTCTCTCGCAACCTATATTCAGAACAACCCCGGCATTGAAATTGCAAAGACTCTTTACAAGTATTCGACAGCGGCTGAAAATTATAAGTACGTAAGAGAATCCGAGGACGACACCAAGACGTTCACCAAGATGCAGTCGGTGCTTCTTATGGGTCAGTCCAATATGACCAGCTCAAATAACCTTTACGAGGCTGATCTCATAGAGGACGATAGACTCTTCATGATGAGAAACTACGGCTGGGTCAAGATGGAAGAGCCTATCCATATAGGAAGCCCTCTCTACGGCGCGGGTATCGGCGCGACCTTCGGTAAGGCGTTCGTTGAGACCTTCGATTGCAATCTCGGTCTTATCCCTGCGGCAAAGGGCGGAACAACTCTAGCCGACTGGGCAGTAGGCGGCGAGCTTTATAACAACGCCGTAGCTATGGCAAAGGCGGCTCAGGAAACTAGTGAGATCTGCGCTATCCTCTGGCATCAGGGAGAGGGCGACCAGAATAACAGAAACTACGCCGCTCTTCTTCAGGTGATCTTCGATTCCCTTATCGAGGAGCTTGGACTTGATCCCGATAAGATCGTTATTATCACGGGTGAGCTCTTCGGCACGAGAAGTGACGAGGTTCATATGCCCCAGCTCATCGAGCTTGGTAAGCATTATAAGAACTACGGTATCGCTCTTTCCGACGGTCTTACCGTTCGTGACGTTACCACTCACTTCGATGCTCCCAGTATGCGCGTATTCGGTTACCGCTACTTCGATATCTTCTATAACCTTCTCACAGGTAAGAGATATTACTTCGATCAGAATCCCGAGCATTACGTGAGAACGGACTAAAATATCAGAGGGCGGCTCGATTGAGCCGCCCTCGTTTAATATAATAAAGAAAAGGAGAGCGGCGTGCCGCTCTCCTTTTAAGCTTTAATTAGGGAAGAATACCATCGGGAATATTGTCGGGGAGTCCGTCGGGAAGCTCGTCGGGAATAGTTCCGTTTTCAAGGTAATCAACGTATGCGTCGTAGTAGGTAAGGAGCATATCCGTAGCGGCTTCGTCGCTGATCTCGGTAATGTTGTTCTCCTTGATGTAGTTTGCAACCTCTTCAGCCATCGTCTCAACGATCTCGGGCTCAAGCTCGATGTTGTTGTCCTTAAGAACGTTATCAAGCGCCGCGGAAACGTTTTCAACGTAATCCTCAGCCTCGGTATCGAGTGAAAGAATGTCGTTATTGATGCTGTCCTTAATATTTTCGTATGTTTCAAGAACCTCTTCGCCAAGTCCGACGCTGTCACTCATAACCGAGACGGAAAGCTTGGTCATAAGCGTAACGAGGGATTTCGTTCTCTCGTTTGCTCTGATGGTTTCAACTACCTTGTTGATAGTGGTCTTTCCTTCAGCATCCTTCTTTACGAGGGCGTCGAGTATATCGTCGCTGTCAGATCCCGTAAGAGCGGAGATTATTCCGTCGTTTGAGAGGATGAAGTAAACGTCAGCAAGGGTGGTGAGGTCTCTGCCGATATTAGTGGGTGATGAGGTATGGAATATCGAAACTGCGGAATCGATAAGCTCGTCAAACGGCTCGTCGACCGTAATTCCGAGGTCACCGTCGGTGTAAGCGTAGGATGCGGATTTGATAATTCCCGCAATCATAGTGGAGAAGTAGGGGCTTCTGTCGATCTTATTAATGATCGCGCGGATGGTAGCCTCGTCCTCTGCGGATATTCTTTCAAAGTTAGCGTCGCGAAGCTCGTAAACGTCGGTCGCGATGATAAGAACGTCGTTGAGGATCTCCGTGAGGTCCTCGTTCTGACCGTCGATCTCAACGGTCGCGATTCCCTTATAGAGTGCGTTGAATCCGAGCGAGGAGTAGATCTCGATCGCGGGGTTTTCAACAAGCTCCTTTGCGTAATCGTCGTAAACCTCGTTGAAGGATGCGGTGAATTCCTCGTTGGGCGCTTTGTCCATAAGCACCGTACGGGAGTCGGCAACCACGTTTGAAAGTCCGATTATCGGGAGCATAAGGATTCCTGCAACGACCGCGCCCTGAACGCATCCAAGCACCATTCCGAGGAGTCTTGTGATCGCGTTGTTCTTATAGGACTTGAATCCGCAGATCGCACAGATTATCGCGTGGATAATAAGCATAAGAAGGCTTACTACCATAAAACAAATAACGAAGAGAAGGGGAAGGATCACGAGGGTCAAGGGAAGCGCAAGCGCAAGCTCTGCCGTCTTTATATCAAGCTTCTCGATAAGCGCGGTATCGGTATTCGAGGGGATCACTCCAAGCTCGATGAGCTTGTTAACGACGTCGGTCATTGTCATACCGTCAAGGTAGTCGCTGAGCGTGCCGTAAAGCATTGAAACCGCAACGAAGCTGATAATTACAGAGAGAACGATCGTTATCGATCTTACCGTCTGCTTTGCAAGGCCTCTTGAAAGTCCGATAAGAGCTCCGACTATCGCAAGGAATCCGATAACGCCGTAAATAATAGGTGCTAAACTGGGCATTTAATAAACCTCCGAAGTAATTATAAATGTATAACTAAATATTAACATATTTATAAGTATTTGTCAAGTTTCGGGGAAAGTTTTTCCGCTATTTTTTATTGCATACGCCTTGAGGACTGCGATCTCGGTTTTTGAGTCGCAAATCTCGCCCGCCATAACCATTTCGTAAAGCTTGTCAAGGGGGATGAATTCAACGTCGAGAAACTCGTCGTCGTCAAGCTCTCTGTCGGTAAAGGTTATTCCCTCTGCAAGATATATGGTTATCTTCTCGGTGAGCATAGCCGCGGAGGGAACCGTCTTGCCGAGGCAAACGTATCTTTCCGCAATAGCGCCCGTTTCCTCTCTTAATTCGCGCTTTGCCGCCTCAAGGGTGTCCTCACCCGGCTCGTTAAGCTTGCCCGCGGGAATCTCAAGCATAACGCGTCCCTGCGGATAGCGGTATTGGCGCTCCATGATAACTCTTCCGTCGTCAAGGATCGGAATTATCGCAACGGCATCAATCGCCATACATACCTCGCGCGGCGCTTCATCACCGTTCGGCAAAAGCACTTTGTCGCAAACGAGGTGTATTATCTTTCCGTTATATATTTCGCGGCGTTCAAGCTGCTTTTCTTCAAGATTGCTCATTTTGTCTCCTTATGATTGAAACGCATAGTATAGCTTTGCAGGCGAAGCCTCCTTGAAAGGAATTTGTCCTCAAACTCGTCGCTGTGAAGCCAAGTGCCCTTAAGCGAGCATTTTTTCACCTCGGGCAATGCGTCAAGCGAGGGAAGCTGGGGCTTCGGCTCGATCACGATCTCGCAAGCTCCCGAGAGCGCCTCGTAAGCCGCAATAAGAATATCGGCAGGGCCGGAAAGCGTGTCTCCGATCGCAAATTTCTCCGGGAGAAACTCGCCGTATTTCAGCCTTTTTACCGCTGAAAGGATCTCCTCCGACTTGAGCTTTATAGTTCTCTTTAATTCATACGGATCGTCAAGAAGTCCGTACGAGCGGCGGCAAATATATTCGCTCTCTCCCTCAGCAAACGCCTTCGCCGCCATGAAAAGGTCGTAAAGCGAAAACTCTCCGATGGGGTAAAGCTCCTTTTTTAGCGAGGAGAGGATATTCGGGATATCCGACCTTTTGATCACTCTCTCGGGTCTTGCTTCAAGCTCCCCTGCGATCTCGCCGTAGGTCGTGAATCTGAATCGTCCGTCCTCCTTTATGCGCCTGAGGACTCTCTCCATATTTTTGAAGAAGTCCGCGATCACCTCGGGGTCGCGCTCGGGCGGATACTCCCATTTTCCGAACTCGTTTATGTTTCTGCCCGCGTAATTTACTCTGTCCCAGAATCTTGACATTATCGCAATGTTGGGGTGCGTGTAGAATATTACGCGCTTGCATTTTGCAAAGCTTTCAATAAGCTCGTCCTCAGCCTCTTTCGTGTAGTTCAAGCAGAGCTTTTCAATGGGATAGGTGTATCTTAAATGATAGGTGTTGCAGTAGAAGACTCCGTCGCCCTGCATCGTGTCGCAATAAGTGCCTGCGTAAATGGGAATTCCCATCTCCTCGTAAGCATACATTGCAACGTAGGTGTTCGAGTTTCCGGGAGGGCAGGCGGAAAACACCCTGTCAACTCCGAAAACGTCCTTAACGTATTGAACGCCGACCGTCTCCTGCCTTATGACCTCTTCCTTCGCCGCCTTGAAATCCGCAATATCGGTATACTCGTCTATCGTCGGGTGAACTGAGTGCGCGTAGGTATGAAAGTTTATTTCGTGGCTTGAGAGGGAGGAGATAACGTCCTCGCGCCCCCATTCCTTAAGATGCTTTGCAAGAAGTCCCACTATACAAAAACAACCGCGAATACCAAGCCTTTGAAGAAGATCTGCTTCATCGCGGATGGCATCTGCGGCGCGAGAGGAGGTTATGTCCTCCGTGTCGAACGAGATAATAATGTCAGTCATATTCAACCTTTTTTGGTATAATTTAGTATGTACCACAAATATAATTTTATCACAAATAATTAATCGTGTCAATAATATTGCGTTATTTCGGCATCAAATTTACAATATGTACATAACTTATAAAAAATAAAAACTTTTTTCAAGAAAACTGTTTACTTTTAACAAAAACCGTGCTATAATAAAGATGCAGCCGGCAGTTGGCTGCCTGCTGTGAATCAGAGGAAAGGAATTAACCCTATGAAGATCACAATTTACGGCAAACAGATGACAGTCCGCGAAAGCCTCAAGGCAATCGTAGAAAAGAAGCTTCGCAAATTTGACAAATTTTTCGGTGCAGACACCGAGGCGCTTGTAACCTGCAAGACGCGCAAAGGAGTCAAGATCATCGAAATTACCGTAAATTACGGCGGAACGACCTTCCGCTGTGAGGAAGAGAGCGACACCTTCGTAACCGCTCTTGACCGCGCTATTGAAGGACTTGAAAGGCAGATCAGAAAGAACAAAACAAGGCTTGAAAAAACCGTTAAGCGCGGCGCTTTCGTTACCTTTGATGAGGATGATGACGACGAATATGAGGAAGAGCCCGAATTTGAAATAAGAACGAAGACCTTCCCCTTCAAGCCGATGACTCCCGAGGAGGCAATATTGCAAATGAATCTTCTCGGCCATAGCTTCTTCGCGTTTACCGACGCCGATAACCACGACGTATGCGTAGTTTATAAGAGAAAGGACGGTAATTACGGATTGATCATTCCCGAATAAGGGGCATCGTATAACCGAAAATATGGGGTACTGTTAATTCAGTACCCCTTTTAATTAAGCTTTATTTTGCTTTTTCGTCGGTTTTTTTGACACGGGAGCGGTCTTTTTGGCGGGCTTTTGCTGCTTTTTCGGCTTTGTGATGAGCGCAAGCAATGCCTTTGCGGATGCTGCCTTTGCGTCCTTTTTGCTTATTCCGCATCCCTTCGCGGAGCATCCCATAAATCTGCACTCGATCTCGTATTCTCTCGCCGTTTCGGTTGATCTTTTCGTCTCGCCAAGGTCGCGGAATTCGGGTGAGGGCTTCTTTTCTCTCTGCGCGATCTCGCGAAGTCTCTGAAGCGCTTCTGCACTATCCTGCACGGCGCTCTTTGCTTTTTTTGCATCATACTCTGCGGTGAGTGCCGCGAGTGCCTCCTCTGCCGCCGCGGCATCTGCGCTCTTTTGGTTTTTGCCCTTGCCGACGCCGAAAACTTTATCCCCGATATAGCAGGCGCGCTCGTATGTCTTCTCGTGGTCAAGTCCGCTCTCGCCGATAGTTTTATAAACGGGGGCGGGCATTCTGTGCTTCTTATCTGCGCACCACTCCTGAAGCGCGTTCTTCGGGCTTTGCGCCGCGGCGGTGTTATCCGCGAGATATTCGGTCACGTTAAGCATTCTCGATACCGATGCGATGACCCTTTTCATATCGTTATTGCTGTCGATATATATCGCGCCGATAATACTCTCAAAGAGGTCCTCCATTACCGACGGCTCGTTTGCGATCTGCTTTTTTTCATCTCCCTTTCCAAGCAGGAGATATTCCTGAAGCCCGAGTCTCTTCGTCACGACCGAAAGGTTCTTTTTCTCACTTAGCTTCGATTTTATATTTGAAAAGTCGCCCTCCTTAAGAGCGGTCGAAATTCCGTATTCGTATCTCTCGGCGGCATCCTTCATAAACAGGGTGACTATCGCGGCGGAAAGAAGGCTGTCGCCGAAGAATTCAAGCACCTCGTTAGATTGATATCTTTTGCCGCCCTTACCCTTGTTTTCGTTACAGAAGCTCGTCCTCGTAAACGCCTGCCTTAAAAGGCTCTTGTCTTTGAACGTGTAACCGATCTTCTTTTCTATTTCATTTATATGATTGTCAAAATTCATAAGCATTCCTTATTTTGCGTTTTATTACTACTTATTTTATCATTATCGGAGCAGAATGTCAAGCGAAATCGGTCGCGCTGTTTATCTTGACAAAATAAAGGATTAGTGTTATTATAATCGTATATAATAGAATTATATAATTATGCAAGGAGAATGATATGCAGAACGAAAAGCGTGGCGTGCTTTCGACCTTTGAGGTATATATCGATATGCTTATAAACCTCGCCTCGATCGTCACGGCGTACCTTTTTGTGGTAATGATCAGGTGGGACGAGGGAATCTCCGTCGATATCACCGACAGCATCGCCATAATAATCATTTTTGCGAATATATTAGCCGCATCCTTCGTATATCATATACTTAATTTATATAAACCGAGCCGCTATCAGCGCCATTTTAAAAGCTTCCCCGTGGTATTCAGGGCAAACTTCGTCTATTTCGGCGCGCTCGCGGTCATAACCGCCTTCGTCGCAAGGGCAGGGTATAAGCAGATGATCCTCACCTGGATTCTCTTCGCGGCGTTTCTCTCCACCGTCTTTCTCACCTTCAAGCGGCATATAATAAGAATAGTTCTTCAAGCCCTGCGCGATAAGAAATATCATATGCGCAAGGTCATAATAATAGGAGATAATACCACCACCGCTGCCGACTATATAAAGGAGATCAGCGCCGATTCAAAATACGGCGTTATGATAATGGGATACGTCGGCGATAAGATAGACGGCGGCGCTCTCGGGATCGAAAAGCTCGGCTCGTTCAAGGATCTTGAGCGGATTCTTGATAAATACCGCCCGACGGAGGCAGTCTTCGCGATCGACGGATATGATAAAAGGCATCTTATAAAGCTCGTCAATATGTGCGACGACCGATGCGTCAAGGTGCTCTTCCTCCCCGTTATTTACGGATTCTTCAAATCCTCGCGCCAGATTGAGCAGGTCGGCTCGATCCCCGTAATAAATATTCACGCAACCCCGCTTGACGACGTCGGAAATGCATTTATAAAGCGACTTGTGGATATAATAGGTTCGTCAATACTTATAGTCCTCACCGCTCCTATAATGATCGCCGCCGCAATCGGCGTTAAAATATCATCACCCGGCCCGATATTCTTTAAGCAAAAGAGAGTCGGCAGACTCGGAAAAAGATTCACTATGCTGAAATTCCGCTCGATGCGCGTAAACCGTGAGTCGAATAAGGCGTGGACGACGGGTGACGACCCGCGCAAAACGAGATTCGGCACGTTTTTAAGGCGCACCGCGATAGACGAGCTTCCTCAGCTTTTTAACGTTTTTTGGGGCTCGATGTCTCTCGTCGGTCCACGCCCCGAGATACCGATGTTCGTCAACCACTTCAAGGAGAATATTCCGCTTTATATGGTCAAGCACTACGTTAAGCCGGGTATTACCGGACTTGCGCAGATAAAGGGCTTCAGGGGAGATACATCGATCGAGGATAGAATCCACGAGGATATAAGATATATCGAAAACTGGTCGCTTATGCTCGACCTCTATATTCTTTTCAAAACGCCGTTCAAGGTGATCAACAAGAATGAAAAGTACGTCGCCTCCGACGAGGTGGAGAAGACGGACGAGCTTGCAAACGAGCTCCTTCTTGCAGCGGCTGTCGCCGAGCGCGAGGAGATAGAGAGGCGGGAGAGCGAAGGGCTCGCGAAAAGAGCCGAAAGGCAAAATAAACGCAAATCGGAAGGAGAAGCTGATAAGAATGAGTAAAATACTCTACGCCGCAGGCACTATGGGGCATATAAATAATTTCCACCTTCCGTATATAGAAGCGCTCCGTAAGGACGGCCACGAGGTTCTCGTGATGGCAAGGGGAGAGGGAGCGGATTTCGATATCCCGTTCGAAAAGAAGATGTTCTCCCTCAGAAATATCTCCTGCCAGCGAAAAATAAAGAAGATATTGAAGCGCGAGAAATTCGACGTGATCCTGACGAACACCACTCTCGCCGCATTCAACGTTCGCATAGTTCTTCCGCGCCGAAACCGCCCCCGTGTCGTGAATTTCGTCCACGGATATATGTTTCCGACCGAGGTCAAGGGTATAAGAAATAAGATATTCCGCTTCTGCGAGAAGATCCTTCGCAAAAAGACCGACGCCATTATGGTAATGAACGCGTCCGACTACGGAATCGCAAACGAGTATAAGCTCTGCCGCGAGGAGGTAAGGATGACTCTCGGAATGGGCGCTAAGGTATACGACGCACCCACGGTTGAAACCGACCTTATACTTAAGGCGAACAGAGCGGACGGAAAGTATATCCTCTGCTTTGTCGGTGAGCTTTATAAAAGAAAGAATCAGCGAATGCTGATATGCGCGCTCCCCGAGATCAAGCTCGCAATACCGAACGCGGTTCTTTGGCTTGTCGGTGACGGTGTTGCAAGGCGTGAGCTCGTCGAGCTTGCCGAGTCGCTCAATATATCCGATTCGGTCTACTTTATGGGCATGCGCGATAACCCCTGCGACTATATAAGAGCCGCCGACGTATACGTTTCCGCGAGCGAAAAGGAGGGAATCCCATTTAACATCCTTGAAGCGCTCGGATGCGGAAAGTGCGTAGTCGCCTCCGATGTAAAGGGGCAGTGCGATATTATTGAGGACGGCGTTTCTGGATTCCTTTATCCCTATAATAACGTCGGCGAGTTCGTAAGGAAGATAAAGAAGATCCACGCAGGCGAGCTTTCAATAGACCCCGCGCGCGCCGTCGCACGGTATGAAGCCTTCTCGTTTGACAGAGTTTTCGACAGAACCTATTCCACGATGAAGGAGCTTATCGAAAAATGACCTCGGCAAATGAGAGAGTTTTGCGGCTCGACTCATTGCGGAGCTTCTTTATGGGCAGGAAATATCCGCTTATAATTGCGACACTCGTCGCATCGGGAAGCATCCTCGGAGTTGAGGCGTTCACCGTCGTGATCCACTCGGTACTCGTTTTATACGCTATCTTCGTTACGAATTCTCTCAAGCCCGTCATAATCTCTTTGTTAACCTTTGTAATGCAAATATCAGTTAAGCACGCGCCGTTTCATCCCACAAATTCGGATTATTATTACACGGGATGGCGGCTTCCGGCTTTTATCATAACCGGCTCTGCGCTCGTCGCGGGGCTGGTTTTCTTCGTTATAAGAAATAAACTGTATAAAAGACTCTCTTTTAAGCAAACGCCCCTCATGACGTCTCTACTCGTCTTTTCGTCAGGTCTTATCCTCGGCGGCGTCGGAAGCGATTCGTGGTGCGCCGCGGACCTCGTCTACGGCGTATCAAACGCCTTCGTTTACCTCGTCACCTTTCTCGTTTTTTATTACGGAATAAGCGACGATTCCGATTCGCTCGCCGATTATTTCTCGTATGCCTCGGCTTTGACGGCGCTCGTTATAATCTCGGAGCTTGCGGCGCTCTTCATCCGCTCTGACGAGATAATTGTCGACGGCGCGATAAATAAGACCGCAGTCTCTCTCGGTTGGGGTATCTGGACTCTCGTCGGAATCTCGCTCTCGGTATTGATCCCGATGATATTTTACGCGGCAGAGAAGGGAAGTCGCCCCGTCGCATATACCGCAGTCGCAACCCTGACCCTCGTTTTCGCCGCGCTCTCAATGTCAAGGAACGCGCTCGTAACCGCCTCGCTCGCTTATGCATCGTCGCTCGCTTACCTCTCAATATTCGGTGAAAGAAGGCGCTTCTTTCGCCGCGTCGCGCTTTTAGAGCTTCTAACGGTGGCGCTTGCCTTCCCGATAGTATACGAAAGAGTGCGAAGGATTCTCTCGGATTATTTCGAGCGCGGCTTTTCGGATAACGGAAGATTCAAGCTCTGGCGATTCGCGCTTAAATCCTTCTCCGAAAGGATGCTCTTTGGCAATGGCTTTTCAGGACTCGTCGTCAGTGACGAGCTGTTATATCCGTTCGGACCTCTTGTAAAGCAGGCGCATAATACTATAATTCAGCTGCTCTCTGCTACGGGAATTTTCGGCACGGCGTCGTATATCTATTATAGGATAGAAAGCTTAAAGCCGATATTCCGAGCCCCATCGACCAAAACCGTCCTCGCAGGTGTGTCCGTCGCCGTCCTCCTCATCGGAAGCCTCGCGGATAACTTCGTTTTTAATATCTACCCAACCTTTCATTATACAATTTCAATGGTTATAATCCATAAAACGAAGGCAGAGGAGGATGCGAAAAATAATTAATTTCATAAAAAGCTAAAAAAACTTAAAAAACCACTTGACTTTTTGTTTTTTATATGATATACTATCAAAGCGAGATTTTGAGGGGGATATTTCCTCTTTAAATGGCGGATTAGCTCAGTTGGCTAGAGCGTCCGGTTCATACCCGGCAGGTCGTTGGTTCAAATCCGACATCCGCTACCACTCGCGGCCCGTTGGTCAAGCGGTTAAGACACGGCCCTTTCACGGCTGTAACATGGGTTCGATTCCCGTACGGGTCACCAAAAAGAGATAGGCACTCCTCGTGAGTGCCAATCTCTTTTTGGCGATGCGCTTCGCGCAAGAACCCACTCCGTGCGCGGAGCGCGCGGAATCGGGTTCGCATACCCCACCCGAAGATCTGAAAGCTCGCTTTCAAGGCGCAGGGTGCGGGTATATTCATCTGCGATGAAATTCCCGTAAGATCACTCCTCGTGAGTGCCTATCTCTTTTTAGCGATGCGCTCCGCGCAAGAACCCACTCCGTGCGCATTGCGCGCGGAATTGGGTTCGCATTTGCCGCGCAGAGCGCGTCAAGCTAGCTTGTAAGCGGCAAGCGAGCAAATATTCATCTGCGATGAAATTCCCGTAAGATCACTCCTCGTGAGTGCCTATCTCTTTCATTTTTACAAATCAACGTTTTCTCGGAAACGTGTTGTTCAAATTCCGTCTCCTGATTGGTATAATAAGGTCACAACAAAACAACCGAAAAGGAGAAACAAAATGAACACAGACAAAATTTACGCCGAATCTATTGCAAAGGAGTACGCACCCAAGGATAGCTCTAAAATAGTTGCACTTAGAAAGCTTGACAGAAAGGCAAAGTTGCCTTCTGCTATCTTTACTTATGCTTGGGGAATTGCTTCCGCACTTATATTAGGTACCGGAATGAGCCTTGCGATGCAGGTTATCGGCAGCGGCATTTCCGGCTTTGTGATTGGCATTATCGTTGGCATTATCGGTATGATCGGATGCGGCGTTAACTATCCAATCTATAAAAGGATGCTTGAAAAAGGCAAAAATAAATATGCCTATGAGATCGTTGAGCTTGCAAGAGAAATCAGCGAAGAAAAATAAGAAAACACAGAGGGCGCATTATGAATAAAAACGAAAGCAAATATTTCAACACGGCAATCCGAATGGATGAAGCCCTCATTGCGCTACTTGAAAAGAAGGATTTTGCGTATATTTCAATTAAAGAGATATGCGACACGGCAGGAGTGAACCGTTCAACGTTTTATTTGCATTACGAAAACACCTCGGATTTGTTAAAAGAGACGACCGAGTATATTCTCGATAAACATTTTGCATATTATTCGCAAGACACAAGCAATATTAAGGATCGCTTTATAAATTGCAAGCGTAATGAGCTGGTATTTATAAGCTCCGAATATCTCACGCCATATCTTACTTTTATAAAGGATAATCAGCGCATATTCAACGTGGCTATCAAGCAGTTTAATTCGATGGGAATGGGCGAGGTATACGACAAAATGTTCGAGCATATCTTTAACCCGATCCTTGAACGCTTTTTCATTCCCGAAAACGAGCGAGACTATATAATGAAATTTTATCTGACCGGCGTATTTGCAATCGTGATGGAGTGGATTAAGAAAAAATGCACTGACGATATGGATGCCATAATAAAGATCATTATCGATTGCGTCATCGGTGATAGAAATATAGATGCGTAAAACCGTTAGAATTGCCCGTGTCAGTTGGTTGGTGAACGTGGTATTTTCCGTTTTCTATTTCGTTTTTGGAATTGTTGACGGATCGTGGTGGCTTCTGACGCTTGGATCGTATTACGTCGTTTTGAGCTTAGTTCGCTTAGTTGTGTTGCGAATGAAATCTAACGAGCGATTTGTCGTTGCTTTCACGGGCGTAATGCTTATGGCGCTTTCACTTCCTCTTTGCGGAACGGTTATCTTATCGGTGCTTCGTGACCGCGGGCACAAATTTCATATGATAGTGATGATAGCCGTTGCGGTATACGCTTTCGCAAAGATCACGCTTTCAATCATAAATCTTATAAAGCCGAATTGCGTTTCCTCCCTGTCGATAAAAAGCTTGCAATATATATCTTTATCCGATGCCCTTGCATCGATTTTTGCGTTGCAGCGATCAATGCTCGTGTCTTTTGACGGAATGAAGGAAACGGAAATCGTTGTTATGAACGCTCTTCTCGGATCTTTCGTGTGTATATTCGTCTTTTTGTTTGGGTTAAACCTAGCGCGAAGCAATAAACGAAAAGAATAAATTTAGTTTTACAAAAAAGTTCCCCCTTGCAGCTTCACCTGCAAGGGGGCTAAATTATTTATTTCAGTCAGCGGCTTTAACCTCGCGGCGCATATACCATTTGGAGCTATCGCCTTTGAGGTAGGACGCGGCTCTTCTCGAGTTGTTGAGCTGAGTGACCTCGATCGGAGTTCCTTCTGCCTGGATCTCGCTATAGAGCGTGACCCATCCTTCGGGATTTGAGAAGTAAACGTTGTTGAGCGATCTGCAGTCAACGAACGCGTAGTTGCCGATGAAGGTTGTGTTGAAGCCTATCGTGATCTCGGTGAGGGAGTAGCACTTCTGGAATGCACCCGAGCCGATTGAAGTGATGCTTCCGGGGAGGGAAATCTCTTTGAGCATTTCGCAACCGTCGAAGGTGTAGTTCTTGATCTCCGTCATACCCTTCGGAAGATATATTTCTCTGAGATTGATACAATTTCTGAACGCTGCCTCGCCGATATTAAGCGCGGTGGTGGGGATTATTATGCTCGTAAGGCTCGTGCAATTATTGAATGCGTTCGTGCCGATATGAGTAACGCCCTCGGGAATAGTGATCTCGCGGAGCTTTACGCAATTGCTGAATGCGAAATCGTATATCTTAGTAACGCCCGTCTCGGGAATAATACTGTTCTTGCATCCGAGAAGGAGGGTTTCTTCGGCGGTTATGATAAGACAGTTGCCCACCGCGTGGAAGACGGTGTTTCCCGCGTCAACCGTTATCGACTCGATCGCTGAGCATCCCTCAAAGGCGCAGAGGTCGATGTTATTAAGCGATGCGGGGATAACGAGCTCCTTGATGCTCGTGCAGAAGTAGAATGCGTTAGTTCCGATGCTCTCAACGCCGTCTCCGAGGTCGAGATCAGCGAGCGCAGAGCAATTCATAAAGCATCTGTCGCCGATCGTTTTTACGCTGCTCGGAATAGCGATAGCCTTAAGAGCAGAGCAGGCTTCAAATGCGTTGTTTCCTATGCTCACGATACTGTTAGGAAGGAAAAGCTCTTCGAGTGCCGTGCAGCCGTTGAATGCAAAGCCGCCGATCTCGGTAACGCTTGCGGGGATCGTAACGTCCTTGAGAGAAGTACAATTCTGGAACGCCGCGTAGCCGATCTTGTTAACGCTGTTCGGAATGACGATCGCCTTGAGCGCCGAACAGTTTTCAAAGACGCTCTTTCCGAGGATCGTTATGGTGGAGGGAAGATCTATCGTCTCCATCTCGTTGCAGGCGGAGAATGCGTAATCGTGTATCTCGGTGACGGATCCGTCGGTGGGGATAACGCTCGACTTACATCCGACGATGAGCGATTTTTTCGCCGTCTCTATAAGGCAGTTTCCCTTTGAGTGGTACACCGTGTTGAGTGGATCAACGACGATCTCGACAAGCTCGGGACATCCTGCGAGCGCGTAATCACCGATCGAGGTGACCGCCGCGGGGATGAATATTCTGACGATAGAGGAGCAACCGTCAAAGGTTGATTTTTCAATAGTGGTTATATCCTTGGGAATATTGATCTCGGTGAGTCCGGAGCAGAGTCTGAACGCCGAGCCTCCGATCTTCTTCACGCTCTCGGGGATGTGAAGCTCGGTGATGGATTTACAGTTCTGGAACGCGGATGCCGCAATCTCGGTCAATGTCTCGGGAAGCGCGACGTTCGTGAGCGCAGAGCAGTTTCTGAACGCGTTTGAAGAGATCTTCGTGAGAGATTCGCTGAGCTTTATCGACTCAAGAGCGATACAATCCGCGAAGGTATCAGCGCCGATGCTATAAACGCTGTCCGTCATAGTGACGCTCTTAAGAGAGAAGCATCCCTCAAAAGCACTCGTGCCCGTGGTCGAAATGCCCGATCCGAGCGTGAGGGTGAGGAGCTTCGGATGCTCGAAGCACGCCTTGGTCTGGATATCCGTAACGCTGTCTCCGAGAATAAGGTTTTCCATCGTGGAGTTGTTGCGGAATGCGTAGGTCTTTATTGAGGTAACGGGAAGACCGTTATAGGTGTCAACGACGATCGTAAGCTCCTTGCAGTCCTTCGCGTTCGTGAGAGTGTAGCTGACCTCGTCGTCGTTAAGAACGAAGGTGAGTCCCGCCGTGCTTTCAAGCGCATCGCAGGAGACGCACTTGCCGTCCTCTATAATATGCTTTTTCGGAGAGGCGTTGAGCTTCGTCGTTCTGCTCATCTCCTCTTTACATTCGGCGCAATAAACGACCTCCTCGTAATATCCGTTCTTAAGGCAGGTTGCGGGAACGTCGTTTTCCTTTCTGGTCTCACCGATAATGTGCGTGTGCTTATATACCTTCTTGCAGACGTCGCAATATCCGTCGGAATCCTCGTCAACGCATCTGTCACAGGGGATATCCTTGCCGCACGCGTCGCATATCGCGTTCTTGTTTGCATCACGGCATTCGGCGCAGGTGGGGAGCGTCTCGCCGCAAACGTCGCAAAGTCTGTCCTCGTTTGCGTTCTTGTGGGTCTCGCATTTCACCTTTGAGCCGCAAATATCGCATTTCGCGTTCTCGTTTGAGTCGGCGCACTCGGCACAGACGGGAATCGTCTGTCCGCAGATGTCACATTTTCTGTCCTCGTTTGCATTCGTATGTAAGTCGCCGTCACATTTGATCTTATATCCGCAAACGTCGCAGAAGAAGCTCGAGTCGGTATCAACGCACTTCGTGCAGATCGGAATCGTCTCACCGCAGAAGTCGCATTTTCTGTTCTCGTCCTCGTTTATATGCTTGCAGGCAACGTCCTTGCCGCAAACGTCGCACTTGAGGTCCTTCGGGGAGGTGTCGACGCAGACGCCGCATTCAACGTCGTTACCGCAAACGTCGCATTTTGCGTTTGCATTCGCATCAACGCAGGCGGCGCAGCGCGGGATTTCCTCACCGCAGAGGTCGCACTCGTTATCCTCGTTTGAATTCGTATGTGACGTGCATTCAACGTCCTTGCCGCACTCGTCGCATTTAAGATCCCTCGGTGAGGAGTCAACGCAGGTGTGGGGGGCGTCCGCCTTTATTTCATTTTCGCACTTATCGCAGATTCCGTCTCCGTTTTTGTCAACGCACTCCTTGCACGGTTGGCTTCCGCCCAAACACGCCGAGAGGCTTAACGCGATCGAAACGGCTATCAGCAATAACAATATTTTCTTCATATTAGGTCTCCGTAGTGGTGGTAGATCTCGCGATTTTTCGCGCTTGTTTGAATATTATAGCATAAAAGACAAAATATTTCAATCATTTTGCGCGAAAATATATAAAATTCACAGTATGTTAAAAACGGATCTCCGACGTGGGGAAGCAGGCGATCTCTCTTTTTTCGTTCTGCGTCGTATCAAAGGATACGTACTGACCGTTGAAAACGAATCGCGAATGAAGGTCGCAGCGGATGTCTCCGTTCTTCGGAATAACGGTTTTTGCCTTGAGGAGAGTCTTCGTTTCTCCTGTTTCAAGGCTGATCGCGATAAGGTGGCGATATCCCTCCTTCGGGTATCCGTCGCCGATGATATATTTGCCGTCGGGTGAGAGGGAGCAATGAATATCTCCCGCCGCCGTGCCGACGAAATATGGGGAATCGATCCTCTTATTCTCGCCCGTCTCAACGTTGATGAAGTAAAGCGACATCTTCTCGCCCGTTACCGCGCAATAAACGAGTATAACGTCGCGGCTCACCCAATAGTAGTGGGAGACGAGGGTTTTTGAAAGCACGGTTTTAAAGCCGCCGTTAAGATCGCCGATCATCATAGAGGTGAGCCACATTGAGCCCTCCTCGTAGAAATTGCGCACGAGCATAACGTACTTGTCCGACGCGGTGTTGAAGGTGATATGGTTAACGAGTATCTTTTCGTCCTCGCCAAATCCCGACTCCTTCTGAAGCTCCTTGTACGAAACGAGGAGGGATGAGCGTCCGCCTTCAAGGTCGGTGAGGAAAACTCCGTCGTTGTCGGGTGCGTTTACGCTCTTTCCCTCGTCAACGAATCCCGCGTAGCCGTAGCCGGGGCGGAATGCGAATATTCTTCCGAAATTGACTGCAAGACCGTATTTTCCGTCGGGTGAAAAGCAAGCGACAGCCCTATCCGTGTAGCTTTTTTCGCCGGTTTTTATATTGTGAGTCACGGTCATGAATTTTCCGTTCTCACACACGTTATAGTATACCGTGTCCTCCTTGAAGGGGTGGTATTGAAGCATCGCGCCCTGCTGGAAGTTCCAGGCGGTGGTCTCCGCGAATTTAACGAAGCGTCCGTCCTCAAGATATCCAAGCTCGCAGACGTCGTCTGCCTCGGGCTGTCGGTCCATAAATTTAACACGGTGAGTAAGATGGCGCTGATTTATGCCGTTTCCCGTCGCTCTCATATCGTAATAAGCAAAGAAATAGTGATATCCGTCGTCGGGAGTGATTATTTTAATACTATCCTTGAAATCGCTTATAATTTCTGACATATCCTTATCTTCCTTTAATCGTTACTTTATTTAATCTTTTTATATGCGCCCTTTACTGCTCCGTAAGCGAGCTTGGGTCTTCTGTATTCGTTAACGATACCCTTGTTGTTGAAGCTTCTCGCTCTGTTAAGTCCCATATCCTTTGCGGTGCGGATGTCGGAATACTGCCAAACGAACGTTCCCGCAAATCCTCTCTTATTAAAGAGTGCGATGCTGTCCTCGAGAAGCTGTGCCTGATATTCCTCAGTCCATTTAAGGTTGTCGAAGGTGTGGTGACCGTAGATCGCCGCCGCTCCGAACTCACCCATAATTACGGGCTTGTTGAGACCGTATTTTTCAAAGTGCTTTTCCATAGCGTCAATATACTCGTCCCAGTTCTTGAAGGGCGCGTCGTACCAGCCGATATAGTGGTTAAGGGATATTACATCGCAATATTCCATTGAGATATCGTTGTCTTTTCTGTCGGAGGCGTAGGTAACGAGTCTGTTTCCGCCGTTTTCCTTAAGGAACTCGTAAAAGATCTTCGAGATATTCTTGCCCTCCTCGGTGTTTGAGTCGATCTCGTTATGCATACCCCAAAGGATGATCGAGGGGTGGTTATAATATTCCTTAACCATCTCCTTATGCATATTGAGTCCGCGCTCGATAACGACGGGATCGGCAAGCTGCGCGGGCACGAAGCCGTGACCCCAGATCGGTATCTCCGACCAGAAGAGCATTCCGCGCTCGTCAAGAAGATCGAGAAACTCCTTTGCGTTCGGGTAGTGCGAGCCGCGTATTGCGTTGCAGTTCGCCCCCTCAATTATTTCAAGGTCACGGAGCATTATCTGCGTGGGAAGAGCCATTCCGAAGTCGGGATGCTCCTCGTGTCTGTTGATTCCGCGGATCTTTATTTTCTCGCCGTTTAAGAGTATGTCCTTTCCGTCAACCGCAATCTCTCTGAATCCGACTCTGTCGTAAAGGTCGTCGCTCGCCGTTGCAACTATAAGTCCGTAAAGGTTGGGGTTCTCGGGTGACCATCTTCTGATATTTGAAAGCTTTATGCCGCAAAGCTTGATTTCGCGGTATTCGCCCGCCAGAAGAGTAACCTCGGTGCTTGCGATCATATCGCCGTCAAGGAATACCGAAACGGTGTCGCTTATCTCTCTTTCGTCCGCATTGTAAAGCTCGACGGTTACCGATGCATTTGCCGAGTCGCCCGAGAGGGTGTAATCGAATTTTGCCGAAAGGGTAACGATTCCCTGAAGGCTTTCAAGGCTGACGCTTCTGGTAATTCCGCCGTAGTGATACCAGTCAACCATCGTCTGCGGAATCGACTTTTTATCAAAGCTGTTATCCGCCATAACGGTGAGCGTGTGCGCGCCCTCGGCAACGCCTCTCTTTATAAATCCGAAGCGGCAGAATCCGCCGTAGTGATCTCCGAGAAGCTCGCCGTCAAGATATACCTTCGCGTAGGTCATTACCGCGCCGAAATTGAATTTGAGCGTGCCGCCCTCGGTATAAAAGCTCTTTTCATACCAGACCTTGCCCTCGTATTCAAGCATTGAAAGCTCCGTGTTCCATACCGATGGAACTATAACCCTGTGGGGGGAGGGAAGGGCGCTCTGCCATCCCTGCGATTCGCCGACGGAATCCTTGTCTGCCTCTGCCATCCACGCGCCGTCAAGGCTCGTGACTCTTCTTTTTATATGCTCGTCAAATAGTCTTCTCATAGTAAGATCTCCTTTTTAATCCTTTTCTATATTATACCGCGTGCTTTCGGCTTTTTCAATAATAATTTAAGATTTTCCAAAATAAAAAATCGCCTCCCGAAAGAGGCGATTCTGCGATTTGATATATTATCAGCTTATGATCCTGCAAATAACCGAGGTCATCTCGGCGACGAGCTCCTCCTTCGGAAGCCTTCTGCCACCCTTATACCAGGTGAGTATCGTGTTTGCAACCGCTCCCGTCATCATGGACGCGGTCACCTCGACCGATGCGGGAAGAGTCATTCCGAGCGACACGCTCTCGCGAAGCCTGTTGCAGGTGTCCTCGTAATTCTTCTCGGTTATAACCTCGAGGAGTGTGTAAAGAAGGCTGCTCTCAAAGAGGTTGCTTATCATCGATTCGTTTTCAAGAAGGAAGTTGACGAGCGCCTTGAGATACTCTACGTAATACGACATTCCTGCAAGGGAATGAGCGCCGCGACGGAGTCGCTTGTCAAAATCGTCGCGAAGCGAGCCGACGAGGTATCGGAGAAATTCGTATTTATCGTTGAAATGCTTATAGAAGGTTGCGCGTCGTATATCCGCAATCGTGCAAAGCTCGTTTACCGTAATGTCCTCAAAGCTCTTGATTGCAAGAAGCTCCTTGAAGGTTGCGATGAGCTTCGCCTTCGTTTTTATTACTCTGGTATCTTCTCTTTTTGTCATTTGCCAAGGCTCCAATATGAATGATAATACAATTATAGTATGTTAATGAACAAATGTCAAGCAAAAATCGCTAAAAATTTTGGTCGGATGTGAAAAAATTAACGAGAAATCTTGACTATTTATAAGTATTGTGGTAATATATATAAGGAATTTAAAAATTTAAAGGAGAACTATTATGGCAACCTACAACAAGAAGAATATTGAAGACGTAAGCGTAGCCGGCAAGACCGTGCTCGTTCGTTGCGATTTCAACGTTCCTATGAAGGATGGAGTTATCACCTCTGATAAGAGAATCGTTGAGGCTCTTCCTACTATCAAGTATCTTATGGAAAACGGCGCAAAGGTAATTCTTTGCTCTCACATGGGCAAGCCCCATAACATCTTCACCGAGGGATTCGGTCTTACCAAGAAGGAGAAGAAGGCTGTTGAGGCTCTTCCCGAAGCAGAGAAGGAAGCAGCAAAGGCTGAGTATCTTTCCAAGGCTGTTAAGTCCGACAAGAAGAAGCTCACCCTTAAGCCCGTATGTGACAGAATCAACGAGCTTCTCGGCGCTGAGAAGGTAGTTTTCGCTGAGGATATCATCGGTGAAGACGCTAAGGCAAAGGTAGCTGCTCTTAAGCCCGGCTACGCAGTGCTTCTTGAGAACACCAGATTCGACGCTCGTGAAGAGAAGAACGGTGCTGACTTCGCTAAGGAGCTTGCATCCTACGCTGATATATTCGTAAACGACGCTTTCGGCGCGGCTCACAGAGCGCACGCTTCTACCGCAGGCGTTGCTGATTACATTCCCGCAGTTTGCGGCTACCTCATCCAGAAGGAAATCGCAGTAATGGGTAAGGCTCTCTCCAATCCCGAGCGTCCCTTCGTTGCGATCCTCGGTGGCGCTAAGGTTGCAGATAAGCTCAACGTTATTGACAACCTTCTTTCCAAGGTTGACACCCTCATCATCGGTGGCGGTATGGCTTACACCTTCGCTGCTGCAAAGGGCTACTGCGTAGGTAACTCTCTTCTTGACGACACCAAGATCGACTACTGCCGCGAAATGATGGCAAAGGCAGAGAAGAACGGCGTTAAGCTCCTTCTCCCCATCGATACCGCAATCGCTAAGGATTTCCCCAACCCCATCGACGCTGAAATAGCTGTTGACTACGTTGACTCCGATAAGATCCCCGCTGATATGCAGGGTCTTGACATTGGTCCTAAGACCGCAAAGCTCTTCGCTGATGCAGTTCTTGCAGCTAAGACCGTAGTTTGGAACGGACCTATGGGCGTATTCGAGAACCCCACTCTTGCAAAGGGAACCATCTCCGTTGCGGCTGCTCTCGCTGACAGCGATTGCATCTCTATCGTCGGCGGCGGCGACTCTGCGGCAGCTTGTGAGACTCTCGGCTTTGC
>JAZLEH010000199.1:0-12568 GCA_045615165.1 Eubacteriales bacterium
TTACCCGACTTATAAGGCGGCCGCGCCTCAAATACGGTAATGGCTGTTGCGGCAGATTCGCACTGCTCTTCCCCTGCTCTCCGGGCTTTCGCCCGACTCGGATAAAAACATTCTACACCAAAGAGTCGATTTTGTCAATACTCGGAAACAAGAAAAGCTCCCGAAAAACGGGAGCTGTCTTTCAAATTAAAGCTCGGTTGCCTCGAAGGGATCGAGCACGATCACGTCGTCAAAATCGAATGCCGACGGATCGATACTGTCAAAGAGTCCGTAGTGAATCGGGATCGACTGCTTTGCCTCGATCTCATAAGCGAAGTCAGCCGCGTCCTTTGCGTTCATATTATTTCCCTTGCCGTTTATCGGGAGGAATGCGTAGTCAACGCCGTCCTCAACAAGCTCAAGAACCTCGTCGATAACGTCATAGTTATAGAGGGTATCGCCGCTTACGTAGTAGGTCTTCTCACCGTCGTCAAGAATGAATCCGACGGCAGTTCTGTCCGAATGCTCTGCATGCACGGCGTAGAAGGTCACGCCCTTCTCACTCCACACGGAGTGGGGGTTAAGCATTACGTAGTTGTGGTCACCGCCAAAGGAGAGGAGCTTTCTATATGCGTTTTCGGGCGCGAGGAAGGTTATCGGCTTTTCTGCGCGCGCGATGATCTCGCCGATGGTTTCGGGGTCGAGGTGATCAAGGTGATCGTGAGTGATAAGCACGAGGTCGGGCGCTTTATCAAGGAAGGATTTATCAGCGGGAATCCTTCTGTGCTTTTCGGGATTCTTCTCCCCTACCGAGTCGGAAAAATACGGGTCTATCATAACCGTTATATTTCCGTTTTCAAAAAGCAGGCCTGCCTGCGTAAGCCAAGTTACCTTCATAATTATTCTCCTTTAAATTACTATGATCAAGCCAATGATTCCGGATATGATTCCGATAAGCGCACCTGCAACCACGTCGCGTATGAAATGCATTCCGAGAAGGACTCGCGATACCGCGAGAAGGATTCCGAGCGCTCCGAGCGCCACGGCGATCCAAGGTGAGAGAAGATAGGAAAGGGTTGCGACCGTAAAGGATGAGAAAACGTGCCTTGACGGGAATGACTGACCGCTCTTCTCCTTTGGGCGCTTTTCATAAAAATCGTAAAGCTCGTACGGACGGGGGGCGTTTATCCACCGCCTTGCGAAAGTGACGATAACGAAGGGCGCGCCGCCGAGTGCGATTATGCTCGTTCCGCGCCAAACGCTGTCGATAAACGACGAGGCGACGAGGACGGCGTAAGCCGCAACGGAAATCAAAACGCACAGGTGAGATACGATCTTTAAAGTTGAGCTGATCCTTCGTGACGCGTAAACGCGCTTTAAAACATTCTCCATAACCTTCTCCACAGTTTCGTAGGATAATTATAACATATAAGGAAAAATAAATCAAGTATTAAGATAAGAGATAATAAAAACCTTGAAACTTTCCCCGATTTTATTGACAAAATCCGTCCGAGGTGATAGAATGTATACAAATGCACGCGTGTGCGCGACAACGCGGTAATAAGGAGATAAACTATGTGTATCATTGCAGGCTACGCGGGAAATAAGCCCGCCGCACCCATTCTTATTGAGATGCTTAAGAAGACCGAGTATATCGACGGCGGTCTTTCCACGGGTATCGCAACCATCCACGAGGGCAAGCTCTATATGAGAAAGGTCATCGGCGACGTTGACACGCTTCTTCGCGAGACTGACGCTCTTTCCCTCCCCGGAACTACCGGTATCATACATTCAAGAACCGGCGGAAACTTCGTAGAGCATGCACATCCGTTTTTAAGTGACGACGGAAAAATGGCGGCGGTTCTTAACGGAACGGACTGGGGTGGCGGCAATGCCGAATTCTACGCCGAAGAGCGCAGAATAATGAACGAATTTTATGAAAAAGGAATCAAAACGAGAAGCGCCGTTCCCGATCCGAACCCCGAGAAGCCCAAGCAGCTGCTTCTTAAAAACGGTCATATGTTCCACGTTTCCGAGCCATTCGTTCTCAAGATCGGCGAAAAGATAAGAAGCTCCAAAAAAGAAGATCTCCCGAAGGATATCGCAAGGGCAACCAAGGAAGCTCTTGAGGATCTTCCGATCGATATAATCCTCGCGGCAGTTCACGAGGATATCCCCGACACGATCACGGTGGGCACGGTTACCCGACCGATGGCGATCGCTCTCGGCGACGGTGAGGCGTATATGTGCACGACTCCCTTCGGACTTCCCGAATTTCTTCACAAAAGCTCGATAATCTTCCTTCAGCCCACGACCGTAGCGCTCCTTAAGCCCGACGGACTCAATATCCGCTCAACCTCATTTAAGTATTCAAGAGTCGAGCAGATAGATTTCCGCATCGCGAAGGAAATAAGGCTTGAATTTGAAAAGTATCTTAAGGTTGGAAGAGAAAACGCGATCGACCTTTACGACATCCCGTTCTATACCGATTGGGATAAGGTTTGGTCAAAGCCCCTCGTTGATTCGAATTACGTTCTTGAAAACTCTCGCTTGAAGCCCGTCGGCCCGATCATTTACGAAGGCCTCTGGTCATTCTACAAAGAAGGCAGGCTGAAATACGAGCTTGGAACGAGAACGAACAGTAAGGGCAAAGAAAAGAAAATAATGAAATTCTGGCTTGAAAACTAAATTGATTTGTCATAAGGAGATATAGAAAATGTGTATTATCGCAGGTTACACGGGTAATAAGCCCGCCGCACCCATTCTTCTCGAAATGCTTAAGAAGACCGAGTATATTGACGGCGGTCTTTCCACCGGTATCGCAACCATCCACGAGGGCAAGCTCTATATGAGAAAGGTCGTCGGCGACGTTGACACCCTCATTCGCGAGACTGACGCGCTCTCCCTCCCCGGAACTACGGGTATCATCCACTCCAGAACCGGCGGAAACCACGTAGAGCATGCTCACCCCTTCCTCTCAAGCGACGAAAAGCTCGCTCTCGTTCTTAACGGAACGACCTGGGGCGGAGGAACTCCCGAGTTCTACGAGGCGAAAAACAAGATAATGAACGAATACCTTGATAACGGAATAAGGATAAGAAGCGCGATTTCCAAGCCCGATCCCGAAATGAAGGTCGGAAGAATCCTTAAAAACGGCTACGCCTATCACGACAGCGAGCCCTACGCCCTTATGATCGGCGAAAAGGTAAAGAACTCCGCAAAGGAAAATCTCGCAAAGGATCTTGCAAAGGCGGCAAAGGAGGTTCTCGAGGACTTCCCCATTGATATAATCACGGCAACCGTTCACCAGGATCTTCCCGACACGATCACCCTCGGAACGGTTACCCGCCCGATGTCTATTGCCATCGGCGACGGAGAAGCATATATGTGTACGACTCCCCTCGGACTCCCCGAATTTCTTCACAAGAGCTCGATAATCTTCCTCCAGCCCACGACCGTAGCTCAGCTCACGCCCGACGGACTCAATATCCGCTCAACCTCATTTAAGTATTCAAGAGTCGAGCAGATAGATTTCCGCATCGCTAAGGAAATAAGACTTGAGCTTGAAAAATACCTCAAAGTCGGAAGAGAGAATGCGATCGACCTTTACGACATCCCATTCTATACCGATTGGGATAAGGTTTGGTCAAAGCCTATGGTTGACTCAAAATACGCGCTTGAAAACTCCCGCTTGAAGCCCGTCGGATCTATTCTTTACGAGGGTCTTTGGTCATTCTACAAAGAGGGCAGGCTCAAATACGAGCTTGGAACGAGAATAAACAAAAACGGCACAGAGAAAAAGATAGTTAAGTTCTGGCTTGAATACTGAGAAAGGCGATATAAGGGAAACAAATATGTGTATCATTGCAGGTTATTCGGGTAATAAGCCCGCAGCACCCATCCTCATCGAAATGATGAAAAAGCAGGAGTACATTGACGGTGGACTGTCCACAGGTATCGCTACCATCCACGAAGGCAAGCTTTACATACGCAAGGTTGTCGGAGACGTTGATACCCTCCTTCGCGAAACCGACGCGCTCGACCTCCCCGGTACGACGGGCATCATGCACTCCCGCACCGGTGGCGACAGTGTTGAGCACGCGCACCCCTTTATCTCAAACGACGGAAACATTGCCCTTATAACCAACGGAACTACCGGCGAGGCAAATTGCGATGCATTCTTTAATCGCGCAAATGAGGTAATGGCGCACTTCTATGAAAAGGGGTACAAAATAAGAACGGCAACCCCCGTGCCGGAGGGAGTGAAAAAATCGGCTCTTCTCCCGAACGGGCAGAGCTATATGTTCACAGAGCCCTATCTCTTTATAATTGAAGAGGCGCTCGAAAACTGCCCCGAAGAAAATCTCAAAAAGGAAATAGCAAACGCAACGCGTGAAGCTATAAACACCCTGCCCCGTGCATTCGTTACGGCAAACGTTCACGCAAAAATTCCCGACACCATTACGATAGGAAACGTTACGCGCCCCGTATCGGTCGGATTCGGCGACGGCGAGACCTACTTTGCGTCGGTTGCGATCGCCTTCCCCGACGATATTCAGAAGCGCCCGATCATCCACCTTCCCCCGACATGCACGGCGCAGGTAACTCCGAGCGGACTTGAAATACTCTCAACCACGCTTGAAAACGCAAGAGTTGAGCAGATCGATTACCGAATTGCCGCTTCCATCCGCACGAGAATGGAGGAGCTTCTCCTCGGTAAGAAGGACTCGCCCGTTTCGATATACGATATGCCGTTCTGGACGGATTGGGCAGACGTGTGGACCGAGCCGTACAGAGATTCCGTATTTGACTCCGGAAAGGGTTATCTTAAGCCCTACGCCGCAATCCTTTACGAAAGCTTATGGTCGTTCCACAAGGAGGGCAGACTTCATATGACCCTTGGTCCTAAAACCAAAAAACCCGACGAAAAGATCGCAAAATTCTGGATCGATTAAATCGAGGAGCACCTATGTGTATTATCGCAGGATATACGGGCTATAAGTCCGCAGCCCCGATACTTATTGAAATGCTTAAAAAGACCGAGTATATCGACGGCGGTCTTTCAACCGGCATTGCCACGATCCACGAGGGCAAGCTTTATACGCGCAAGGTCCTTGGCGACGTTGCTACCCTTCTTCGCGAGACCGATGCACTAAGCCTCCCCGGCACTACTGGTATAATTCATTCGCGAACCTCGAACAACTTTTTATCTCACGCCCACCCACAAATAAGCGACGACGGCAAGCTTGCCGCGGTCGATAACGGAACGATGAGCCAAACGCTTTGCCCCGAATTTAAAGCCGAGTCAAACGCGATAATGGCAGATCTTGTGAAAAAGGGGATAAAGGTAAAAAGCGAGGTCGAAGCCGACTGCGACTACAAAAGGCTTCCAAACGGAAACGGATATCACGAAACAGAGCTCTGGGCGTTATATATCGGTGAGAAAACGAGAAATTCAACGAAGGAAACGCTTGAAAGAGACCTGGCGGATGCCACCCGTGATATAATAAACAGACTTCCCGCCGACATAATAACGCTGAATATCCACAGTGATCTTGACGGAGTTATAACCATAGGAAACGTCACGCGCCCTATGACCGTCGGATTCGGTGACGGAGAAACGTTCCTCGCCACAGTGCCGATGGCTTTCCCCGACAAGATAGCTAATCGCCCCGTGCTTCATCTTCCGCCAACCTCGCTCTCACAGGCGACCCCGTGCGGAATTAATATTCTCTCCACGGCTCTTGAAAACGCGAGAGTCGAATGCATCGATTACAGAGTTCAAAAGAGGATTCGCGAGGATATGGAACGACTTCTCCCAAGGTGCGAGCGCGATGCGATATCTATCTACGAGCTCCCGTTCAAGCGCGAGTGGGCAGAGGTTTGGAGCGAGCCGCGGGTGGACTGTAAATATAAGCACCCGAACGGGCTTTTGAAGCCATACGCCGCAATAATGTACGAGTGCCTTTGGTCATTCCATAAGGAGGGGCGGCTTCACAGCACCCTCGGATACAGAGCGACAAACCCCAATATGAAAATTACGAAATTCTGGCTTGATTAAATCAATAGCCGCGAAAAATCAAGCAATCTATAAAGAGGGCGCACGTTCTGCGCCTTCTTTAAATAAGGAGTAACAATATGCTAAAAAGACTAACGGCATTTTTATTATTACTCACAATGCTTTTCTCCTTCGTCGCATGCAACGATCCCGAATGCGATCACGAATTTGACAACGATTGCGATAAGGATTGCAATAAAAAGGGCTGCAACTTCACAAGAGAGGTTGAGCATCAATACGAATACGACTGTCAGAGCGTCTGCTCGGTCGACGGATGCAATTATAAACGCACGGTCACTCATACATACGACGATGCGTGCGACCTTATCTGCAATATTTGCAGTGAAAACAGGATAAATAGCGAGCATTATTGCTTCGAATCGATCAACGATTGCAACTGTATAAGCTTTGATAAAACCGCATTCGAATCGGCGCTTCTCTCCCTTATTATAGAAAACGGCGAGTTCATCCCCGACGAGGAAGCAAGGGAAAGACTCGTTCTTGAATATATCTACTCAGCCATTGCGGACGCGATCGGTAATCCCGAGGAAATCCGCGAGAAGGATGGCAAGCCCGAGATACGCGACGTAGTTTACTATAACTATTTCGCGACCGCAACCGTCAACGGTGAGACCCGTGTCTTTTATACGGGAAGCATGAGAAGCGACTCGGCAAGCTCGATCCAACTCGGTGGCAGCGCCGAGGAAAGCCTTCTTTACGAGATCAACTCACTGTTTAACAGTCCCGACTTTGAATTTTCCAAAAGAGACGGCTATCAAGCGGCAACCACGGGCAAGGCGTACGAGGGCGATATTGCATTCGTAAGCTACACGAAGCGCACCGCTAAGGGCGACGGTCTTATCGAATCGCAAAATTTTAACAACGCGATCGTTAAAATCGGAAAAGCTCCCGAGGACGGAGTCGCGACGAGCCTTGAATCCTACCTGTCAGGAAAACAGATCGGCTCGTTATTGGATAAGATCGAATTTACCGACGGCGAAAGCACCTATACCTATTCATCCATAAGGATAAGCTTCGTTGCGTCAAGAATTTACAGCGGTAATACCGAATCGGGAGACAAGGCTTACGTTTCCTACACCGTAAAGAACAGAAACGGCAACGGTAAGACCGAATATATTACCGACGAGCTTATCACGGTCGGCAATCCCGGCACCTCATCCCTCTCAGATTTTATCTCGGACAGAGAGATCGGCGTGAAGATCGACGAGAAGCTGACTCTCAACGCGGGATACGATATCGAATACTCCGACGTCGTCGTTGATTGGGTCGCAAGCGACCTTGACGATTTAGCCGACAGAGCCGCGGGAAGCATCAGCATCGTGCCCTTCGACACGGACGAGGAGGTAACTCTCGTCGATTCCGCTTCGGTAGAGCATATCGTCAACGGACTTGAATTTACCTATTATATTTTCCCGGCATACTATATAGATATCCCCGAATATTCGGCAGAGGTGATCATAGACAAGCTCCTTCGTGAGGGCGTCACCGCCGACGCAATTTATAGCGTTATATTCAAGGGCGGCGAGCGAACCGAAAGCTACGCCTCGGGCGACCTTACCGTCGAAGAGCTTGCAATAAAAATCTCCGAAAGTGACGGAAGCGAAAGAGCCAAATATATTTCGACTCTTCTCTCCATAACGAATGAAGATGGAGACACCCTCGGCAACGTTATCTATAAAAACTACAAGACGATCGTTTACGAAAGCCTCGAGAGCGCTTATAACGAAGGAATCAGAGCGAATCTCGCAGGGGAGATAAAGCATCTCATCGATAAGCACGCGACCCTCTCGGGCAGCGTTCCGGCGGAAATCGTGAACGCGATCTTCGGAAAATATTATAACGAATACAAGAAGACCTTCGAGGACTCAAAAACGAGCGGCAACGATTACGAAAACTACTATAATCTTTATAGGGGTGACTTCAATCGATATTTCATAGATATGATAAGCGCCGATTACCCCGTATCCTGCGATACTCTTGAGGAAGCGGTGGAGACTCTGATGAAGGAGGCGACCGCCGAGGCGACGGAGCTTATAAAGATCTACGCAGTCGCGATCGCATACGGAAAGAAGATCACGAGATCCGACTACGAAGCCTACAAGGCAAGGCTTGCGGAATACTACTCCGACCACGCATCATTCTACGAGGACTTCGACCTTGACGAATTTCTCGGCGCGACCAATATGGAGCTTGCCTGCCAGTTCGACAAGCTTATGAATCACTTCCTTGCGTACGAGGAGATAACGGGTGAAACCGACGCGAACGGATATACGATGACAACATATAAGTATAACGACGGAGTCATAAAATACAGCTTCGGCACGCCTGAGGAAAAGCCCGCCTCCACGCAGGCGCACAAGCCAATTTGGAAATCGATCAACGAGTTCTCGGGAATTTTTCAATAAAAAGAAACGGCAAGAGCATTTGCGCTAAGCTATGCTTTTGCCGTTTTTATTTGGTTTTATTTTTTAAGCCAATATCTCGTCAGGGGTGCGGTTATTCCATCGTATACTCCGGGAACGGTAACGACCTTCCATTCGAGCTTGCCCGCGTTGGCAAGAGTTTGCATAATATTATAAGTAAGGGGCTCGGAATCGTAATAATCATATCCGTCGAAGAGCGGGTAAACGCTCTTATAAAGATCGGCGCAGGTCTTATCTCCCTCTTCAAGAAGCGAGCAGATTATTCTGTACGCCTCGGCGGTCTTTTCATCGTCGATGAAGCCCATATTCGCGATCTTCTCGGCATACGGCTTTACGGTGTAGCTCGTTTTATATACCGTGCCCGACGACTGAGGAGGAAGAAGCGAAGCCTCTCTTGCGTCACGCGGGAATGCAAGCGCAGTCGATGCAAGATAAGCACCGTGATCGGAAAATCCGACGTACATCGGCATATTCGATCTTGAAAATGCGATCGACTCGGGCTCGGCAAGTGTGAGCGTGAGTCCTGCAAGCTCACCGGGGATAGTATGGAACGCAGTCTCCATCGCGTCGGATGCGCTCATTCCCTGATCCATATAATACTGTATCTCCTGGCACATAATATCGCTCATATGAACGCAAGTGCCGTCGCTCAAGGTGGGGTAGCTCGTACTGAATCTGTCTCTTGAGCGCATATTGTAGCCAAGCTTAAGAAGCTCGTCTCCCCTTTTATCAAGAAGGTGTCGCATCGGGCGGAAGAATCCCTGACCGCCGTTACCTACGTAGGCGGTTATGATCTCGCCGTCGCGCTCGGAGACAAACGGGTGACCCCACTCGATTCCGCCGCCGCCCTTTGAGCGGCTATGAATAAAGCCGACAGTTCCGGGGAATGACGCGGCGTCGGTTTCGCGAAGGAGCTTTTCCGTGTCGCCAACTACTTTTGCATAATACATTTTGCCCTCGTGGATGGTTGCAATGCCGGTATAATAACCGCCTTGTATTCCCTCCTCTGCCTTCATCATTTCAATAAGTATCGGAGCGGCGGGCTTTGTTCCGACGTAACCTGCGATATTACACATATTATTATCCTTTCAATTAAGAGAAACGAGGCTCTGATAACGAGCCTCGTTTGCTTTATTTAACTTTGCGAAAGACTCCTTGCTCGCAAAAGCCTCGCGCATTTAATTAGTCTACCTTAGGGGTTTCCTTGTAGAACTTGTTCGAGCGGGTAACGGTAGCCGCGGGAGCGGGATCGAGTCTCTCTCCTGCGATTCCGAGAATATCCTCGGGGCGAATCCATTCCTTATCCTGAATTGCGCTGGTCTCCTCGTGAGTGAGGTAGCCCTTGTAGGTGGTAAGGCTTCTGCGATAGAAGCCGTCCTTAATGCAGCAGCCCTTAACGCCGTCGTTAAGAATAGACATGATCATGGGGAGCATTTCGGAAGCGTAAGCAAGAGAGGTGCTGTTTGCAACAGCGCCGGGAATGTTGGATACGCAATAGTGAACTACGCCGTTAACAACGTAGCGGGGATTATCGTGGTGGGTCTCGTGGCTGGACTCGATTGCACCGGGATCGTCGTTAGAGATATCAACGAGAACCGAGCCGGGCTCCATAAGCTTAAGCATTTCCTTATCGATGAGGAAGTCCTTTCTCTCCTTGGGCCACTTAACGCAGTTAAGAACCATATCGGTGTTAGGAAGAACGGATGCGATTGCTTCCTTATTGCAAAGCATCGTGCTGATCTGGCTGTTATAGCGAGAAAGAAGAGAACGAAGAAGACCAACGTTAATATCCATAACGGTGCAGTTTGCGCCGAGAGCGTGAAGCATTTCAAGTGCGCCCTGTCCAACTACGCCGCATCCGAGAATAAGAACGTTCATTCTGGGAGCGCCTGCAAATCCGCCGACGAACTTACCCTTACCGCCGTTGATGGTGAGCATGGATTCAAGTCCGAAGAGTGCGCCCTGCTTACCTGCCGCCTCGCAGTTGGGTGAGCCGTAACGGTGAGCGTCCTCAGCGGTGAAGGAGATGCACTTGCTCTTAAGAAGCGCGTCAACCTCTTCGGGATGGCCCGCGGGGTGAATGCATCCGAGGATTATCTGATTCTCTCTCATAAGAGGATATTCAACGGGAGTGAACTCCTTAACCTTTGCAACCATATCGCATCCCGCCCACATTTCCTCTGCGGAATAAACGATCTTTGCGCCTGCTTCAACGTACTTTTCGTCGGGGAAGCCTGCCGCCTTACCGCAATCGTGCTGTGCCCAAACCTCGTGGCCGGATGCAACGATGCTCTTTACTTCGCTGGGGGTAGAGATTACTCTGAACTCGCCCTCTTTGATGTCTTTCAAAATACCGTATATCATATTAGTACCTCTTTAAAAATTTATTTCTATATTATTATCGCACAAAACGCATTCCTTTTCTTGCCAATTTTTGTTGTCTTTGTGCCACTTTTTGATTAATGATTGAATTTAAAGCCGATCGTTGTTATACTGTTGCTATACTAATGATAAAAAGGATCTTGGAAAATGATTTTTAAAACAGATTATAAGCTTGAAAATTACATATTGAACGAATCCTGGGAAAGGCTCTCCCCCGCAGTCCGCGAAAGGATGAAGGGTTGCTTTATTGACCTTCTCGGCGCGCTTTTCGTCGGTAGCCGCTCAAATCAGTTTAAGGTTGGATTAAAGCTTGCAAAGGACGTTTTTAAGGACGGAGATATAGCGATCATCGGCGTGGAGGACCGCCTCGGATTTATGGGCGCATCGACCGCTATGGGTCACTCATCAAACGCGTACGATATCGACGACGGACACAATATAACGAGAGCGCACCACGGCACCTCGTTCATCGGCGCAATTCTTGCGGCGGCGTATGAAAAGAACGTTAAAAAGTCGGAATTCCTTACCTCTCTCCTCGTTGCGTACGAGGCTTCGATAAGAAGCGGCGCGGCGATAATGGACTACTATAAGTACGCTCACTCCAGCGGTACTTTCGGCTCGATCGGCGTTGCGGTCGGTGTCGGAAGGCTTTACGGCTTCACGAAGGAGGAGCTTAACAATGCGATCTCCGTCGCCGAGTTTAACGCCCCCCTCGTTCCCGGAATCAGAAGCGTTGAATACCCCTCGATGAACAAGGACGGCGTTCCTTTCGGAGTTATGACGGGTATACTCGCCGTTAAGGATTCAATGCACGGATTCGAGGGCAACAAAAATCTTCTTGAGGCTGACGAATACCGCCATTACCTTGACGACATCGGCGAGAGCTACGAGGTTATGAAGCTTTACTTTAAGCCCTACCCCTGTTGCCGTTGGGGTCACCCCGCGATTGATGCAATAACCACCCTTATGCAAAAGCGCGGCATCACAGCAAGCGACGTTGACCGCGTGACGATAAAGACCTTTGAGCGCGCAACCCTGCTTTCGAAGATTGAACCCAAGACCTCTGACGAGGCGCAGTATAATATAGCATACCCCGTTGCAACCGCAGTCGTTTACGGCGGATTCGGCGTTGAGCATCTTACAAACGAGGCGCTCAGGGACGAAAAGGTGCTTAATATGATGAAGAAGCTCTCATTTGAGGTTGACAAGGATCTTGATGCGAAATTCCCCGCGAAGAGAATCTGCCGCGCAGAGATCGTCACCCTTGACGGAAGAAAGCTCGTCTCCGACGAGTGTGAGCCGAGAGGTGAGGCACACGAGAACATCGGCATCGATTGGCTCTCCGATAAGTTCAGAAGGATCACCGCCCCCGTGTTAACGAAAGAGGGTCAGGAGCTCATCCTCAACCTCATCGCGAGCGACGAGGATATGCCCATGCGTGAGCTTGTCGATAAGATCAACGACCCTGCACTCCGCATTTAAGCATTTATATAAAAACGGGAGCGCCGTTCGGTCGCTCCCGTTTAGCTTTTTATTTAGTGAATACGAGCTCTGCCGCTCCGTTAGGTTCATAATACGAAAGAGTGAATGAAAGCCCCGATGCATCGGCTATCGCGCGATATAGCGTGCGAGTCTCTTCTATATAATATTTCGTCGGAGATTTGCCGAGCGAAGCCATATAAAGTCGGAGGCCAAGCGGTCTTAG
>JAZLEH010000200.1:0-2965 GCA_045615165.1 Eubacteriales bacterium
AAAAATCAAGAAAAGATCCCAACTCGCGTTGGGATCTTTTCTTATATAAGAGTTGAAAGCAATTCAACGAACTCGCGCTCTGCAATATCAAGCGTGCTTTCGTTTAAGAAATAGTGATCGTAGTTGTAATTTTCAACACCGTCGTCCGATATGTTGCCGTATTTTTCACTTGACATACGCTTTCCTCCGCGAACGAGAAGGGTGAGCGCCCTTCCATCAGTCGCCTTGACGAACTTTTCGATCTCCTCAGGCTCTCTGATATGAACGAACATTATCTCCTCGTCGGACGTGAGGAATTCGTCGTACTGCTTTTTCGCCCATACGGTCGGGTAATTATTATATTCTACGCAGAGATTCTTGAGATCGGAAAGGAATTTTCTCGCCTTATTGTCCTTCGTTCCGTCCCAACCGCAAAGCGCGGCGATCTCCTTGATAGGCGTTATTGATGAAATATTTTTAACCTTAAAATGCTTTGCGGCAAGGTCGCAGAGGGTGTCCTTACCAACTCCGCCCGCACCGTTAATAACTATGGCAACCTTCTTCATATTCCACTCTCCTAAAATTATAACAATATTTTATCATAATTTTTATTACAAGTCAATATAAGTATTTACTTTTTCTGTGAATTGTGTTAGAATGATAAAAAAGGAGATTTACTATGAAGGAATTATTCGGAATACTCCCCACGGGAGAAAAGATATATAAATATACGATCAAGGACAAGGACGCCACCGCGGAATTTATGGAATACGGCGCAGTGTTGCTCAGCTTTAAGGCATTCGGCACAGACATCGTCGGAAGCTTCGACACGCTTGAAGAATATCTTACGAACCCCGGCAACATCGGAATCACGGTCGGAAGAGTCGCAAACAGAATAAAGGACGGATTACTCACGATCGACGGCGAGACCTTCGAGCTTACGAAGAATCAGGGCGGCAACTGCCTGCACGGCGGAAGCGGCTTCGGTCATAAGGTCTGGGGTCTCGTCAGCCACACCGAAAACTCGATAAGCTTCAGCTACGATTCACCCGACGGCGAGGACGGCTTCCCCGGAAGGCTTATATCCACCGTTAAATTCACTCTTAAGGATAACGCCCTTATTATCGAATACGAAGCAAAGTCGGATAAGAAAACGGCAATAACCCTTACGAACCACTCCTACTTCAACCTTGACGGCATCGGCGGCGATATCAAGGACCACACTCTTAAGATCTATGCAAACGAATATACCGAGGTTGACGAAAGACTTCTCCCCACAGGAAACCACCCCTCCGTTCTCGGCACGAGATTTGATTTAAGAGAGGCACGCAGGATCGGCGACGGTCTTCTTGAAGGAAAGTACGACCACAACTTCATCCTCTCCCCCACCGAATTCAAGGAATTTTCCGGCAAGAAGCTCGGACTCGATTGCGAGCTTGAAAACGACGCGCTTAAGCTCTCCGTCTACTCAGACCAGCCCGGACTTCAGGTATATTCGGGCAACGGACTCGGCAAGGAGATCTTCAAGGGCGGTATTCAGTCGGTAAGATTCGGAGCGATCTGCCTTGAGACGCAGACCGAGCCAAACAGTGCAAATCACGGCGTAGGACTCTACGACGCGGGAGATATCTACACGCACACCTGCGTTTATAAGGTAGACAGGAAGGCGTAAAATGAAGATAAGAATGCTCGGTACGGGTCACGGAGAATGTAAGATAAAGAAAAAATCCGTAATGGACTACAGGCGCTCCGGCGGAGTTCTTATCGACGATAAAATACTTATCGACGCACCCGCCGATATTTTTGCGGTAGCCGAGGATCTCGGTTTTTCCGATCTTTTCGATAAGATAACCGATATCGTTATATCACATTCCCACCCCGCTCACTTTTCAAACGAGGCAATCCTTGCGCTTTCGAAGAATCCGATAAAAGTCTACGCCACGGGAAAGGTTCTTGACCTCATTCCCGACTCGGAGAATATAACGAAGGTAAAGCTCTCCACCTCTGCCCCCGTTGATATCGACGGCTATCTCCTCTATTCCCTCCCCGCAAACCACGCAACCGATATAAAGGGAGAGACGGCCCTTAACTTCGTTATCGCGCGTGATAAGGCGCTCCTCTATACCCTCGACGGCGGCGGTATGCATTTCAGCTCTTGGAAGATACTTAAGGAGCTTAAGATCGACGCGGTTATCGCGGAATGCGCACTTGAGCTTTTGGACGCGTGCTTCGCCTCGACGTATCACAATAATTTCAGCGCGGTGACGGCGCTTCGCGATATTCTCGTCAGCGGTAAGATATCCGACGAGGGCGTCAGATTCGTTCTCTCGCATATCCCAACCGACAGAAAGCGATCTATTCACAACGAGCTTTCCGAAGCGGCGAGAGCCGTCGGTATGTCGGTCGCATACGACGGATATTTTTTCACTATTTAAATACTTGACAAATCGCGAAAAATAATATATAATATTTACGTTCTTAAAGCTATGATGAGAAAGAGTAGCGGCAAATAGCGAAAACAGAAAGCTGCCGGTTGATGAGAGGCGCGTGAGCTGTTGTCTGTGAATACGTCTCTGAGCGCGTACCGAAAGTTTATCGAGTAGGCTACGACGGCGGCGACCGTTATACGCAAGCCTTTTCGGCTATGAGGTGCGCTTCGCAAGCTGCGCATAAATCAAGGTGGTACCACGTTTATTCGTCCTTGGGGTCTTCCCCAAGGACTTTTTATTTGTTAAAAAACGAAAGGATATATAAAGATGAAAATTTATGAAGAACTCGTTGCCCGCGGTCTTATCGCGCAGGTAACGGATGAGGCGGAGATCCGCGATCTCATCAACAACGGTAAAGCCACGTTCTATATCGGCTTTGACCCGACGGCTGACAGCCTTCACGTCGGACACTTTATGGCTCTTTGCCTTATGAAAAGACTCCAGATGGCAGGCAACCGCCCCGTAGTGCTTATCGGCGGTGGAACTGCAATGATCGG
>JAZLEH010000201.1:0-3591 GCA_045615165.1 Eubacteriales bacterium
AGTATAGTTGATTTTACTGTTTTCTCCATATTATCTCCATTCTGCCGTAATAGCCGAAATATTATTTTTTACATCTTGCAACGATATATATTCTGTTGCTATCGTCGCTTGCGGGATCAAAATCAAAGTTATCATACGCGCCGATAAATTCAAATCCGCACTTTGAAAGTGAATTTTTTATAGATCTTATCGTATATACCCTTTCCCTCTGGACGTCGTCGTAGCGCTCGTAGCTACCATCCTCCCCCTCCTCGAAGAGAGTTATGTAAAAATCGCAAGAGCCGTTTTTGGAATTATAATAGTTTTGCCATATACAAACGCATCCGTCCTCTTCCATAACGTAGCTGTTATCCGAATATACGTTTTCGAACTTCGCTTTTCCGTTTATATCAAATATAAAGAGTCCGTCGGGGATTAAGTAGTTATGAACGAGAGCGAGGCATTTTTCAAGATCAGCCTTGCTCGCGAGGTGATTTATGCAATCAAGGCAGGAAACGGTGACGTCGACCGTGCCGTAAAGCTCGAATTCGGTCATATCCTGGCAAAGCCACAAAATCTTGTCTGCCATTTCCTTTTTCTCTGCCGAATCCCTTGCCGCATCAAGCATCTCGGGTGAGATATCCACGCCCGTCATATCATAGCCGCGCGCGGCAAGTTCAAGAGTCATTCTGCCCGTTCCGCATCCTAGGTCAAGCACGAGCTCGGGCGTTCCCTCTTTATACTCTCTTTTTATTATCTGTTCGATAAAGTCAGCCCACGCGGAATAATCAATATCCTCGTTGACCTTATCGTATAGCTTTGAAATCAAATCGTAAATCATTATTCGAACCTCAATAACAGCTCATCCGCGGTGAGCTTATCGGTCGCGTACGCGCTTCTTAAAAGCTCGGGCGGTATATATTCGTCATACTTATCAAAGAGTGGGCACTCGCCATCCTCAACGAGCGACTCAGTATCTATTCCGTCACGCTCGATTATCGATCTTATATTCTCGATAAGGTTTTTACCTGCTTCCCCCTTCGCTTTAAAGGTCACATAGCAGCATCCCTCGCTCTGAATATCAAAGATTCCAAGCTCTGCGGAATATTTCTTAAGGAATCGGCGAAGAGTTCTGAACGATCGTGTTCCAAGCCACGGGAAGAGCACGTAGCTCTGTCCGCCAAGGAAAACGAGCATCTTTTCGTCCATACGGGCGTTTTTGGCAACTCGCCTTGCAACTTCAAGCCTTTCCCTTGCGTTATCTCCGAGGAATGCATAATCCTTGCCGTTGAAAAGAACGTCGCGCATTGCGAGAAGAAGCTTCGTATGGATCTCACCGCTATCGCCGGGCCAAGAAACCTCCATTTTTCCGTCAACGCCTTTAACGAAGATAAGCTTTCTCGGTATATCAAGCTCTTTAACCTCCCAAACTCTGCCTGCAAGGGCAAAGCGGTCGCCAACGGGCGGGGGTGTTGTTATAGTTCCAATCTCCTCACTATCGCATCTTACGGTATAATCCTCGCTATCCTTAAAGACAGCGTAGAACTTAAATGAATTTATGATCCTCTCACCAGCAAGTCCAACGATAAGACCGCGCTCCTCCGTCATTTCAAGGAAATCATTATTGATCATTGAGACGAGAAGCTCGCGATACACCTCTTTCGAAAGAAGCGCAAAAGGAGGAAGAGAAAGAACGCGCTCTGCAAGATCCTTAGGTGAAAGCTCGCCGACGGATGCGCTTATGCTAAGCGTTTGATGAAATGCGAGACTCAGCGGCATCTTTTTCACCTGCGGCGGCTCTATAAAGCGCTCACCGCTATAAAGATCAACGATTCCTATACCGCGAAGAAGATCCCACGGAATAAGCTCCGGAAGCGGAGCGTTCGGAAGAGGCGTTTCCTCTCTGTAAACCATTATCATTTCAGGAGGCGAACCTCGTCTGCCCGATCGTCCAAGCCTTTGGAGGAAGCCTGAGACCGTTGTCGGAGCGCCTATCTGTGCAACTCTTTCAAGTCTGCCGATGTCGATTCCAAGCTCCATGGTGACGGTCGCGCAGGTTACTGCCTCAAGAACAGTTTCATCCTTCATTTTTTGCTCGGCATCTTCACGCAATGAAGCGGAAAGATTGCCGTGATGTATCAGGAATACATCCTTATCTGCTCTTTTCCTTGCGATTTGGCGCAGGGTTGCGGTAACGTATTCGGTTTCCTCTCTCGAATTTGAGAAAACGAGAGCCTTTTTGCCGTATACCGAGTCATATAGAAATTCAAATCCGGCATCAAGCTTAGCCTTTGAGCCCGTTTCCTCTTTAAGCTCCCTTTTGAACGACTGATCCTCGTTCGGGTTTTGAATATAGAAATGCTCAAGTCCGAGACGCCATTTAAGCTTTGCTGGCTTAGGTATCGGTGCTTCGGTCGATCTTCCGCTTCCCGCTCCGAGCCAATCGGATGCGGTCTTGATGCATCCGAGAGTTGCACTGAGTCCAACTCTTCTCGGTGAATGACCGATAAGTCTTGCAAGCCTTGAGAGGTGGCATATCACCTGATTGCCTCTATCTGATCCGATCATTGCGTGAATCTCGTCGATAACAACGTATCGAAGCCCACCAAACAAGCGCGGAATGTCGTTTGATCGGTTCATAAGCATTGACTCAAACGACTCGGGCGTTATTTGCAAAATTCCCTCAGGCTCTTTTAAAAGCTTCGATTTGTGCGATGCACCAACGTCGCCGTGCCAATGCGTGACCTTAATTCCCGAGAGCTGAAGCAACTCGTCAAGCCTGTAAAACTGGTCGTTTATAAGCGATTTTAAGGGCGCAACATAAAGAACAGAAATAGATTTTACGGGCGGCGGATTATTAACTATATCGGATATTATCGGAAAGAACGCCGCCTCGGTTTTTCCCGACGCCGTTGATGAAGAAAGGAGAAGATTCGAATCGGTCTCAAAGATCACTCTTGCGGCTTCAAGCTGAATTTCACGAAGCTCGGTCCAGCCGTGACCGTATATATAATCCTTGATAAAATCCGGGAATCTCGCAAAAACTCTATCTGCCGTTGTCACTCTTTTTCTCCTTTCTGCCCTGCTTTATATATCGATATCAAATAAACTTATTTTGTTTTTCGTTGTTCCTAAAGTCGCGTTCTGTACGCTCTCAGCTTCCTCCGACGGTGCTTGCGTAAAGGAAACCTTCTTTAAAAGATCGGCGAATCTTGCGTCCTTGTTATCACGCAGAATATTAAGTATCGTAAGAAAATCACGTATTATTTCACGAGGTGTTATAAGCTCCTCAGCGCCTGCGCGTGCGAGCGCCGCATTCATAAATTCCTCAATCTCCGAATCGGTGACGGGCGCGTATTCCCATCCCTCGCGCTGGGCGTAAAGCTTAGTAAGCCTCTTTACAAGCGCCATAAGCTCGTTATCCGAAAGCCGTCTTAATCTTATTACGGGAGACGAGAGATTCTGATAACCGAGCTCGGAATATTTAGAATCTGCAAGGCGGCTCTTCAATGCGTCGTAGCTAAAAAGTCCGCGCCTCGTGTCCTCTAAGAATTGGGGTGTTCCGCCGAATATAATTCCGATGTTTGACGCCTTGCCCTGAAGAGTATCGTT
>JAZLEH010000202.1:0-2409 GCA_045615165.1 Eubacteriales bacterium
ATTTTGTGGCTTTGCCAGGATATGACCGAATTCGAGCTTTACGGCACGGTCGACGTCACCGTTTCCTGCCTTGATTGCATAAATCACCTCGCGAGCAAGGCTGATCTTGAAAAATGCCTTGACCTCGTTCATAATTACCTCATTCCCGACGGACTCTTTATATTTGATATAAACGGAAAAGCAAAGTTTGAAAACGTATATTCGGATAACAGTTACGTTATGGAAGAGGACGGAAGCGTTTGCGTATGGCAGAATTACTATAATCGGAAAAGCGGCGTTTGCGATTTTTACATAACGCTTTTCGAGGAGTGTGATGATGGTCGCTACGAGCGCTACGACGACGTGCAAAGGGAAAGGGTCTATACTATAAGATCGATGAAAAATTCGCTTGCAAAGTGCGGATTTGAATTTATCGGCGCGTATGATAACTTTGATTTTTATCCCGCAAGCGACGATAGCAACAGAATATATATCGTTGCAAGATGTAAAAAATAATATTTCGGCTATTACGGCAGAATGGAGATAATATGGAGAAAACAGTAAAATCAACTATACTTCGCGGTATGACGAGAGACGGATCGGCACGAATCCTCGTTATCAATTCGACCGCTATGGTAAATGAAATGATCAAGGCGCATAAAACCACGCCCACCGCAACCGCGGCACTCGGAAGAACGATAACTGCGGCTTCGATGGTTGGTACTATGCTTCCCGAAAACGGCGATACAGTTACGATGTCGTTTTCAGGCAGTGGCGAGGCAGGAAAGATAATCGCCGTTGCGGATTATTTCGGTAACGTAAAGGGATATATTCAAAATCCCCTAGTAAATCCCCCTAAAAAAGCGAACGGAAAGCTTGATGTCGGTGCGGCGGTTGGAGCAGGAACGCTTTCGGTCGTTAAGGATGTTGGCGGAAAAGAGCCCCAGATCGGAACTACCGAGATCGTGAGCGGTGAGATCGCTGAGGATATCGCGTCTTATTTTGCAATAAGCGAGCAGATACCGACCCTCCTTTCGCTCGGCGTGCTTGTTGATAAGGATATGTCCTGCCTTGCCGCAGGCGGAGTTCTCGTTCAGGTTATGCCTTTCCCCGATGACGAAACGGTAAATCTCATCGAGAGAAATGCATCTGATCTTTCCAATATATCAAAGCTTATCGAGCTTGGTCATACCAATGAATCTCTTGCCGAGATAGCAATGAGAGATATCCCGTTCGATATATTCGATACGCTTGAGGTTGAGTATAAGTGCGATTGCTCACGCGAGAGAATGAGGAAGAAAATCATCTCTCTTGGCGAGGCAGAGATAAAGAATATGCTTGCCGAGCAGGAGGCAGAGGGAAAGGCGCGCGAGCTTACCGCCGTTTGCCGCTTCTGCAATAGCGAATACACCTTTACCGAAAAGGATCTTATTAAATAACAAAAAAATCCCGCCTGCATAGAATTCTAATGGAATTTTATTGGAGGTGAGGTATGAAATTTTTATCAGAACGAAATATTAAGCTTCACAAGGATTTTCTAAGGTCGGAGCGCTTGCGCCTTTCGATAATTGAAAAGAGCTATCCCGATATAGTAGGAAAGAGTGCTCGCGAGATATCAAGGATGCGATTTGATTCAAGAGACGAGGCGCTTGATTTGATATGTAATATCGAATGCCACGAGCTTTTCTTTTCATCATTTTCCGAGGGAAGAGTGCCGTCGGAGAACGCGCGCAGGGCTTTCGGCAGCGAATCGGGATTCCTATATGAGCTATACGAGTGCGCAAAGGGGTGCAGGGAAGAATTTCTGTTCGTTTACTCCGATAACGGAAGAATATCCTATTCGCCGTCGTCACGCCTTTGCTATCTTGGCAAAAAGAACGCGGTGCTTGCCATCGATCTTTGCGAGCATTCGTATTTTCTGGATTACGGATTCGATCGCGATGAATACTTAAAAGGGGCGCTCGCTTTTCTTAATATTTCAAAACTCGATAAATTTTGCTCTCGAAGCATTGAAAAAACAAAAAGCGTGTGATATAATATTATTAAATTAAAAATACTAGGAGACGTATAATGGCTATTTTACGTGGAAACGCAGTCGTTGGTCAGTCAGGTGGACCTACCGCGGCTATAAATGCAACTCTTGCCGGCGTTATTAAGGGCGCTCTTAAGACAAAGAAAAACGGTATAATCAACACTCTTTACGGTATGAGAAATGGTGTTGAGGGCTTCCTTAAGGAGGATCTCGTTGACCTTACCGAGATCTTTGCGGATGAGAATAATATCAAGACCCTCGTTCAGACTCCCGCCGCCGCTCTCGGTTCTTGCCGCAGAAAGCTTAAGGATTATGAAACCGATGCTGAAACCTACGCAAAGCTTCTCGAAATATTCAAGAAGAACGATATCAGATATTTCTTCTACATAGGCGGTAAC
>JAZLEH010000203.1:0-12852 GCA_045615165.1 Eubacteriales bacterium
CTCAGCTATCATCTTCGGTGGAAGACGTGCTAAGACCGCACCCCTTGTATATCAGTCAAGAGATTGGCAGCACGGCGTATTCGTTGGTTCAACCATGGCAAGTGAAACGACTGCAGCAGCTGCAGGTGCAGTCGGCGTAGTTCGTCGCGATCCTATGGCAATGCGTCCCTTCGTTGGTTATGATATGGGTGACTATTGGGCACACTGGCTCAACATGGGCAAGATCGTTAAGAATGCTCCTAAGATCTTCCACGTTAACTGGTTCAGAACTGATGACGAAGGTCACTTCATCTGGCCCGGATTCGGTGATAATATGCGTGTTCTTATGTGGATACTCGACCGTTGCGACGGTAAGGTAGACGCAGTTGAGACTCCTATCGGTTACGTTCCCAATCCCGACGATATCAACGTTGAAGGACTTGATATCAGCAAGGAAACTCTTGTTGATCTTCTCTCCGTTGATAAGGAACTTTGGCTTGAAGACTGCAAGGGCATCAGAGAGTTCTACAAGCAGGTTGGCGACAGAGTTCCCGCTGAGATGTATGACGAGCTTGCTGCTCTTGAGGCAAGACTCTCTAAGTAATATTTGAGGTGACAGGATATGAAAAAGCTTACGAAACTTTTTGCAGTATTAATTCTTGCGTTATCCCTTTCTATGCTTGTATCCTGCGGTGACGACGATGATGATAAGGATCCCGATATCGATATCTTTGATCCCGACTTCGATTGGGGCGAAGGTGTCGAGGGTCCTATCATCCCGTATGAATAATATTGAGGTGTATTATGAAAGCATTAAAGGTTGATAAGCTCAACGTTAAAATTTTTGATACCCGCGCTGAGATGGGCGCTGATGCGGCACTTGATATTAAGAACAAGTTCTGCGAGCTTCTTTCTAAGAAGGAAACCATCAACGTAATTTTTGCGGCTGCTCCTTCACAGAACGACGTTCTTAAGTCTCTCGCAGAGGATAAGGACATCGAGTGGGGAAGAATCAACGCATACCACATGGATGAGTACATCGGTCTTGAAAAGACCGCTCCTCAGGGATTTGGTAACTTCCTTCGCGAGCATATCTTCGGTCTCGCTCCCTTCAGAAGCGTTAACTACATCGACTGCTCCGCAAAGGATCCCGATGCTGAGGCAGCTCGCTACGCGAAGCTCCTTGAAGAGAACCCCACCGACGTAGTTATTCTCGGTATAGGCGAAAACGGTCACATCGCGTTCAACGATCCGCCCGTTGCTGATTTCAACGATAAGGTTCTCGTTAAGCCGGTTAAGCTTGATGAGATCTGCCGTAACCAGCAGGTAAACGACGGTTGCTTTGCAAAGATCGATGACGTTCCTACTCACGCTCTTTCGCTCACCGTTCCCGCACTTGTAAAAGCTCCTTATCTCTTCTGCATCGTGCCCGCTCCTACTAAGGCTTGGGCAGTTAAGGAGACTCTTACCGGATCTATCGACGAGCATTGCCCCGCAAGTATTCTCAGACTTCAGGATAATGCAACTCTTTATCTCGATAAGGACAGCGCATCTCTTCTTTAATAACAACGAAAGCGGTCGATTTCGACCGCTTTTTTTATTTCAACTTAATATATATCAGGGCAAGTAGCATTGATATTATTCCGCTTAAGATTTTCGCTAAGTAATAGCGCTTTAACGATATCTCCTTACCGAGTATGCTTTTTACCTGTAAATGTACACAAATCCCCGAAAATGAGATCGCAAACGCCGTTAAAACAAATGACCGGACGGGAAAAGCAACTCGATATTTCGAAAGGAGGTTTGCGGCACTCGTGATCTCGAGAAATATAACGGGGAAGGGAAATTTCAGATATTCGGTAAAGAGACCGGATATAATGGAAAAGAGGGTTATAAATCCGCATATATTAACCGTATTCAAGGAACCGTCCCTTACGGATGTAGTAAGGCTAAATGAATATTTTTGTGCTTCCTTTGCTGAGTTTTTCGGTGATCTGCCAATGCCGAAAATTATTCCCGTGATAATTGATGAGATTACCATAATAATATAAAGAACGATTCCGTCAGACCTGCACCCTCGCATAGACGCACCGATTCCCGCTATTATAAACGCAGGGCTTGCGTTGTTTGAAAATCCGATAAGCCGCTCAAGCTCATCCCTTGATATCCTTCCCGCTATGAATTGATCGCGCGCAAGCTTTGCTCCGATCGGAAAGCCGCATATCTGTCCAAGGATGAATGCAGGTATTGCATTTTCGTTTATTCCGAAAAGCTTTCGGAATGCCTTGGTTAAGCTGCTTGAATCGTTTAATTCAACATTGGATGATAGAAGGTCGCCAAGGATCATAAAGGGGAAGACTGAGCCTATAACCGAATTAAAGCATAAGGCGAGTCCCTCCCTTGTAAGGGCTGAAAGCCTCGTGGAAAAATTGAATGAAATAATAACGGCAGATAAGATCAAAAATAAAGAGCATCTCTCTTTTGTGTATTTTCGTCCGGCGGTCATTATATATCCTTTCTATTCATAAATTATACTGTATAAATTTATGAGTGACGAGAGGTAATAATGCAGAAGAATGAAAGGCAACCTTTAAGTGTGTTTTCCGACTTTCATATTGATATCGATCGATGCGCGCGTGGGATGGCGCTTACCGTTTACGGTGCAAGGTGCGTGCTTGATTTTAATGAATCGGAATGTCTTTTACGGGTAAGAGGTAGTAAAATTCAGATCGCGGGCGGAAATCTTTCAATTTCCGTTTATGAAAACAACTCTATTGAGATTTCGGGAAAGATCGAGAGGGTATCGTTTTTATGATAACTCCGGAGCTTTATTTGTTTGGTTACGTGGTATATACCGTTGAGGATGAGTCGCTAACCGAGCTTTTAAATATAATAAGAAAAAACGGACTTAACGTGAGGGTTTGTAAAAACAAGTTTGCATTAAGACTCGATAAGATTGAGCGATTCGAAGCCTTAATAGCCTCCCGTGTTAAATTTAACCGCTCGTCCGAGCTTGGAATCGGTGGATTTATAAAACGCGCTTCAAAGAGGTACGGAGCGCTTCTTGCCTTGATCCTTTTTCTTTTGCTCTTTTTCTTTTCAACGGATATCGTGTGGGATGTGAGGATTGAGGGAAGTGATGCTCTTTCCGAGGCGGTAGTGCGAGATGCGCTTTCCGAGTGCGGACTATCCGTTGGTGAGAGATGGTCAAGAATAGATAAATCAAGGATCGAATCGCAGTTTCTCGCCGATAACGATTCCGTCGCTTGGATCAATATAAATCAAAGAGGAAGCGTTGCATACGTAACGGTAAGAGAAAGGGAGGGGGCATCCGACGTTGAAAAGAAGGACGGATACGCGAATATAGTAGCAGCGCGCGATGCGGTGATAGAGGAGATAACCGTCGTGAAGGGTTATGCAATGGTAAAGGTCGGCGATAGTGTAAAAGCCGGCGATCTTCTTATCTCCGGTGTTTATCCCTCTGCGCTTGGCGGCGGCTTCTGCTATGCCGAGGGAGTGGTAAAAGGGCGCGTTTCGGATGATGTGCGCTGCGAAATACCGCTGGTGGAAGAGGTAAAGGAGGAAAACAAGAGGCAGATAAAGAGCATTAGATTGAATTTTTTCAAATTTTCTATAAATATTTTTAAATCATATAGAAATTTTGGTATTAAATATGATATAATAGAAAAAAATAAAGAAATTACCATTGACGGAAAGCGCGTGCCAATATCGTTCACGGTCAATTACGCCTCGTCCTTTGATACGATGATGCAAGCTCCTGCGAGAGATGAAATTATCTTAAAGGGCTCGATTCTGATGAACGAGAAAATAAACGATCGATTGCGTGATTCAACCCTCCTGCGGATAAGAACGACGGCTGAATTCACCGATCGGGCGTATATAATATACACGAGCTTCGTCTCGGTGGAGGATATAAGTAAGGAGATGCCGTTTTTGGTATCGGGTGGTTAAATTATGGCTCAGAAGGTTATAACGACAAAATCAAGCGAGGCAACGTCTGCAATATTCGGTGCGTTTGACGCGAATGCAAAATTGATTGAAAAGGCGTTTGAGGTTCGCATTTCAAACAGAAGAGTTGAATACGGTGACGGCGACACGATAACCGTTACGGGTGAGCCCGCCGCTGTTGAATCTGCAACTCGCGCACTTGATTACCTCAGCCACATGGCAGGGGTCGGCGAACCCATTGCCGAGCAGAGTGTTGAGTACGTAATAAGTCTAGTTAAGGACAGTCCCGAGGAGGCTCTTGAAAGCTTTGGCGACGTTATATGCATAACCAGCAGAGGAAAGCCTATTAAGGCAAAGACCGTCGGACAAAAGAAATACGTAAAAGCAATAAAGGAGAACACGATCGTTCTTGGACTTGGTCCTGCAGGTACGGGAAAAACGTTCCTCGCCGTTGCTATGGCTACCGAGGCTTTGCGTAATAAGACAGTATCGCGCATAATCCTGACCAGACCCGCGGTTGAAGCGGGCGAGAGGCTCGGATTTTTGCCGGGCGATCTGCAGAGTAAGATCGATCCCTATCTCCGTCCGTTATACGATGCACTTTTTGAGATGCTTGGACCTGAGAACTATCAGCGCCATATGGAGCGCGGAACGATTGAGATCGCCCCTCTTGCTTATATGCGCGGACGCACGCTTGACGACTCGTTTATAATTCTTGACGAGGCGCAGAATACCACACCCGAGCAGATGAAAATGTTCTTGACCCGTCTTGGCTTCAATTCCAAGGCGGTCGTCACGGGTGACCTCTCGCAGACCGACCTTCCTTTCGGTAAAAAAAGCGGTCTTTCGATCGCATCGAGAATACTTAAAGGTATCGACGGCATCGGTATTTATGAATTTTCGGAAAGAGACGTTGTGCGTCACAGCCTTGTAAGAAAGATTATCTCCGCTTACGATAAATACGAGCGTGATGCAGTGACGAAAAAATACAGAGTTGAAGAAAAGAGAAATAAAAATGATTAAACGCGATCTTGTGGTAAGATTTTACGCAACAAAAAGGTTTGAAGAGGTTGATTACTTCTTTAAGAAAACTATCAGAAAGGCTATCCTCGCAACCCTCGATCACGAGGAATTCCCCTATGATTCCGAGGTTTCGGTGACCTTTTGCGATAACGAGTATATAAGAAAACTCAATAAGCAATACAGAAATAAGGACAAGCATACCGATGTGCTTTCGTTCCCGATGTATGAGGATGGCGATTTCGACGTTTCAGAGTGCATTTCGGGCGCAATGCTCGGCGACGTCGTCATATCCCTCGAGCGCGCGAAGGAGCAGGCAAAAGAGCTTGGCAACGGCTATCTTCACGAGGTTGCATTCCTCGTCGTGCACTCGATACTCCACCTGCTCGGCTATGATCACGAGCGCTCTCCCGAAGAAGATGAGATACAGTGCAGTATTCAAAAAGAGATTATCTCGAAGCTTGAAATTTGAAAGGTGAATTTATGAAAACAGGATTTATTGCCATAGTAGGACGCCCCAACGTTGGAAAATCAACGCTTCTTAACTCTATTCTCGGTGAGAAGGTTGCTATAGTTTCCAAAAAGCCCCAGACCACGAGAAACAGAATAACGGGTATACATACGGTAGGCGAGGAGCAGTTCGTTTTCCTTGATACCCCCGGAATACATAAGCCGAGAACCAAGCTCGGTGACTTTATGGTAAAGACGACCTCCGAAACGCTTGGCGGTGTTGACGGAGCGATCCTCGTCGTTGAGGCGCGCGAGGCGGTCGGAGATATTGAGGCAAAGGTAATAGAGCGCCTTAAGGCGGATGAAACCCCCGCCATCCTCGTTATCAATAAGCTCGACACAGTTCAGCCCTCAAACGTTCTTAAGACCATTGCCGCTTATTCCGAGGCGTTTAATTTCTCTGCGGTAGTTCCTATTTCCGCAAAGAACGGCAAGGGCGTTGAGACCGTCGTTGACGAATGCCGCGCGTTTCTTTACGAGGGTGACTGGATGTTCCCGGACGATATCGTAACCGATCAGCCCGAGCGCCAGGTCGCAGCTGAAATAATAAGAGAGAAGCTTCTTCGCTCGCTTGACGAGGAGATCCCGCACGGAACTGCCGTTGCCATCGAGGAATGGAAGGAAAAGCGCGGAGTCGTTTCGATAAGAGCCGAGATATATTGCGAGAAGGCTTCGCATAAGGGCATAATTATCGGAAAGCAAGCGCAGACGATAAAGAAGATCGGAACTTATGCGAGAGAGGATATTGAGAAGATGCTTGACACCAAGGTGTTCCTTGACCTTTACGTGAGAGTTAAGGAAAATTGGAGAGACAGCGATTTCAACATCTCGAATCTCGGCTATAAGAGTGACGAAGTATGATGACCACAGAGGTCAAGGGCCTCGTTATCCGTACTACCGATATAAAGGAGTCGGACAGGCTCATAACCATATTCACAGAGGAAATGGGCGTTGTAAGCGCGCTCGCAAGAGGCGCAAGATCGCATAAGAGCCGCCAAATGGCTTCAACTATGCAATTCTGCTACTCAAGCTTCGTTTTGTATAAGCGGGGCGAGTATTATCAGATCAAGGAGTCGGAGCTTATCGAAAGCTTTTTCGGTATAAGAAATTCTATCGAGGGGCTTGCGCTTGCAACCTATATTCTCGAGGTTCTGAACGATGTCGCCACTGCTGAGGCGGAGCGTGATCTTTTAAGGCTTTCGCTTAATTCCTTATACGCTATCTCATCCGGAAAATATCCGCTCGATAAGGTGAAGGGCGCTTTTGAAATAAGATGCGCCTCGATACTTGGATTTATGCCTGACGTTCTTGCCTGTGCCGAATGCGGAGAGAAGGGCGGAAGCTTCTTCTTTGAGATAATGAAAGGCACTCTCAGATGCTATGCCTGCCACGAGCGCGCCGCCTCCGAGCATAGAGAGCCGGATGATCCGCACTTAAGCCAGACGGTGTCAATACTGACCGAGAGCGCTAAGATCGCACTCGGATATTGCATTTATTCGCCGCTTGAAAAGATATTCTCGTTCAAGATACCTGACGAGGATATGGAGCTTTTCACAAGGGCGGCAGAGGAGTATCTCGTAAACCAGCTTGAGCGCTCCTTCAAATCACTTGAATTCTATAAAGAGGTAAAACGCTGAAATGCTCTTTACAAGTAAGGTCCTTGAGACCTTGGAATACGATAAAATAATAGCGATGCTTGCCGAGTGCGCCTCGACCGACGGTGCTAAGGCTCGTGCGCTTTCATTAACGCCCGTATCTGATTATGATGCAGTCGTTGAAAGACAGAATAAGACCGAGGATGCCAAGCGCCTTATAAACGCTAAGGGGTATCCCTCTTTTGCCGCGCCCGAAAGCGTGGTTTCTTCTGCTGATAGGGCGTATAAGGGGGCTATTTTGTCTCCGCGCGAGCTTCTTGATATCGCCGCCTTGTTGCGCTCCGCAAGAATGATGCTTGATTATATAAAGACCGATAAGCCCTTTGAGACCTCGCTTGACGAGATATTTTTAAGGCTTCTTCCGTCAAGACCGCTTGAGGATAAGATAACGAGATCCATTCTCTCGGAGGATATGATCGCAGACGAGGCAAGCCCCGAGCTTGCCGAAATAAGGCGCAAGATCAAAGCGGCTAATAACAAAATAAAAGATACCCTTCAGGGATATATCGGCGGTATGAGACTGAAATATCTTCAGGAAAATATCGTAACTATGCGAAACGGCAGATACGTCGTCCCCGTTAAAGCAGAGTATAAAAACGAAATGAAGGGTCTCGTTCACGATACCTCGTCGTCGGGTGCTACGCTTTTCATTGAGCCGATGGCGGTCGTTGATGCAAATAACGAGCTTAAAAGCCTTGCAAGCGCAGAATCGCATGAGATCGAGCGAATTTTGTCAGCTCTTTCCGCAGAGTGCGCCGAATTATCAAGCGTTATCACACTTAACTATCACAATATAACCGACCTTGCCTTCACCTTCGCGGCGGCAACGCTCGCAATGCAGATGAGGGCTGAAAGACCGATCATAACGAAGAAGCGCCAGCTCGATCTTAAGCGCGCGCGCCATCCTCTAATCCCGCGTGACAGAGTCGTTCCGATCGACGTTTCGATCGGCTCGGAATTCAATACTCTTATTATTACAGGTCCTAATACGGGCGGTAAAACCGTAACTCTTAAGACGATGGGTCTTCTCACGCTTATGGCTCAGTCGGGTCTTCAGATACCCGCGCTTGATACCTCTACCGTTGGTATATTCGACGAGGTTCTCGTTGATATCGGAGACGAGCAGAGCATTGAAGCCTCTCTATCCACTTTCTCGTCGCACATGGTCAACGTTATAGATATTCTTAACAAGGTCGGGGAAAACTCGCTCGTTCTTTTTGATGAGCTTGGCTCGGGAACGGACCCCGTCGAGGGCGCGGCACTCGCTATAGCTATTCTTGAAAAAACGCAGAGCACGGGCGCGCTTTCGGCATCCACGACTCACTACGCGGAGCTTAAGGCGTACGCACTTGAGACCCCGGGAGTGCAGAACGCGTCGTGTGAATTCGATATAGAGACTCTTCGCCCGACTTACCGTTTGATAGTCGGTGCACCGGGTAAATCAAACGCATTCGCAATAAGTGAAAAGCTTGGTATTTCAAGCGATATTATAAACCGCGCAAACGAGCTTATCGCGCGTGAAAACAAGCGCTTTGAGGACGTTATCGAGCGCCTTGACGTTAACCGTATGGAAATGGAAAAGGAGCGCGCAACGGCTGAGAGGCTTCGCCGCGAATATGAGAATTTCAAGCGTACCTCGGAGGAAGAGCTCAAAAAGCGTATAGCGAAGAGCGAGGAAGAGATATCAAAGTCCGCCGAGAAGGCGCGTCAGATACTCGACAGCGCTCGCGCATCCAGCGAGTTTATATTCAGACAGCTTGAGGACGTTCGTAAGCAAGAGGACAAAAACAAGCGCTATGAGATGATGGACGCCGCGCGCGAAGAGGTCAGAAGACGCCTGCGTGAGAGCGAAGGTCTCTTCTCTGAGCTTGATTATAAAGAGGTTTCCCTTGACGATGAGTACATTTTTCCGCGACCGCTTGTCGTTGGTGACAAGGTGTTCGTCGTAACGATCGGCGCTGAGGGCGTGGTAACCGCTCTTAAAAACAAGGACGGTCTCGTTGCGGTAACCGCGGGAATCCTGAAAACCAAGGTAAGCGAGGATAAGCTAAGGCTTATCGACGGAAAGAGCAAATTTAAGAAAAAGATCGCCGAGCCCCGCGTTAATGAGGGCAAGGTCAAGAAGAGCATCGTTTCAACCTTTAGATCCGAGGTGGACGTTCGCGGTATGATAGGTGACGACGCTTGGTTCGTGGTGGATAAATATCTTGACGACGCCGTTCTTGCCGGTGTGCCCTCCGCACGCATAATACACGGTAAGGGAACGGGTGCGCTTCGCGCGGCGCTCTGGAAATACTTCAAGACGGATAAACGCATCAAAAACTATCGCCACGGCGAATACGGCGAGGGTGATGCGGGCGTAACCGTTATCGAATTTAAACAAGACTAATAAGGAGCATAAAATGAACTTTCAGCCCTTAAAGGATTTTCTTGATTACTATCTCCCGATGCTTGGTGTTCCGGGCTCGGACACGATAATATACAAGGATCATAAAGAAATCTTTCGCTATCAGAGCGGATTTGACAGCCTGCGTTTTCGCTCGCCTGTCCGCCCTGATGCGCTTTACAATATCTATTCCTGCACGAGAGTTGCTACCGTCGTTGCGGTAATGCAACTTATAGAAAGAGGAGAGATTCTCGTAACAGATCCGTTATATGCCTTTATTCCCGAATTTAGAGAGGCGAGAGTCGCCGTAAAGGATGAAAACGGAAATATAATTGATACGAGAGCGGCAAACGCGCCGATAACCGTTAAGCATCTTTTAACTATGACCTCCGGAATTAATTATAACCACGACTCGCAGGCGATATCCGACGTGGTTTCCGCAACTCTCGGAAAAGCTCCGACGCTCGACGTATGCCGCGCAATTGCAAGCGAGCCGCTTGAGGCTGACCCCGGTGAAAGATACGTAAACGGATTTTCACACGATATTCTCGGCGGTGTTATAGAGCTTGTTTCGGGCATGCGCCTTTCTGAATATATGGACAAGAATATATTCCAGCCTCTCGGTATGAAGGATACGGCGTTCCATATCGCAACCTCTAATTTCGCCCGCCTTGCATCACAGTACGATTATGATAAGGATTCACGTGAGATAAAGGATATACCCGCGCATATTTGCAGATACAGATTCGGTACGGAATACGACAGTGCAGGAGAGGGACTCGTCTCCACGGCAGAGGATTTCGTGTTGCTTGCAGATGCGCTTGCAAACGGCGGCGTTGGTAAGAGCGGATACAGAATAATTTCGGAATACGCGCTTGATCTTATGAGCCGCAATATGCTTTCCGGTGAATCCCTTCTCGAGTTTGCAAAGGGGCACAACACCGGCTATGGCTTCGGCTACGGTATAAGAGTTAATACCGATCCGACCGAGATCGGCAATCTTGCACCCATAGGTGAAATGAGTCAGGACGGAGAGTCACTTTGCTATTTTTCCGCTGACAGGAAGAGCAGAGTTGCGGTATTCCACGCGGAGCATATGGGCGGTCTTCATCAGGTGGTTATCCCGAGACTCCGCAATCTCATATATTCTTCTATCGGAAGATTTTAAGGTGAGGTAATTAATGCAGTTTATAAACGTAGAATATAACGCTACTAAGGAAAAGGTTCTTGAGATGCTCAAGGATAACGAGCGAGTGAATAAAAACGTACGCTTTGATAACGATGGCGTGAAGCCCCTTATGAAGATCAAGGATAAGGGGAACGGAAGGATAAAGATCAATTGCGAAATGATCGGCGGCCCTACTAAGGATAACGGATTCCTCGTTGGAACGTATTTTTCCGGAAGAATGAAAGAAAAGGACGGCGTGACACGCCTGAAGGGAACTATCACGACAGCTCCGCTTTATCATATGTTTCTGATCGCTCTCATTGCCGTGTTTATAGTGCAATGCTTCAGAGTTAAGGGAATATCGTTTATTCCTCCAATTCTCGTGGTTTTTGATATATTTATGTTCAAAAACGAATTTAAAAAGCAAGGATATATAAAGAGATATCTCTACCGCGCCGAAAGAAGACTTTCGGATGAACAAAGATAATGCGTCGCGTTAAGATATCGGTCGATAGCGGCGCTTACCCGCAGGAGCTTCAAAGTCTCTTTGACGGCGCTACGATATACGATAGCTCCTCTTCACCCGAGGCGAGAGTTATATATATCGAAAAGGACGGCGGCTATTATCTAAAGAGCGCCGCCGGTGGAGCGCTTTTAAATGAAGCGAAAATGACTTCATATTATTATGAAAAGGGGCTTTCGACAGAGGTTCTTTCATATATTTCGGGGGAGAGGGATTATCTCCTCACGCGCAGAGTCGTTGGAGAGGATGCGACGAATAAGGAATATTTATCCGATCCGAAGCGCCTTTGCGACCTTATGGCAGAATCCCTAAGACGCCTTCACGAGACAGACTTTTCCGATTGCCCGATAGATAACAGAAATGAAACCTACCTTGAAACGATAAAAGAGAATTACTCGCGCGGAATATACGATCCTGCGTTTGTGCAAGAAAGGTTTCGCGGATTCGACAGGGATCGTGCGTATGACTTCGTTATGAATAACCGCACAGCGCTTTCCGGGAGAGTCCTTCTTCACGGAGATTATTGCTTGCCTAATATTATGCTCGATAATTGGCGCTTGTCCGCGTTTATAGACCTTGGAAACGCGGGTGTCGGAGATCGTCATATTGATCTTTTTTGGGGCGCGTGGACGCTTAATTTCAATCTCGGGACGGACGAATACCGCGCGAGATTCTTTGATGCATACGGAAGAGATCTCGTTGATTTAGATAAGATAGATTACGTATCTCTTGCCGAGTCCTTCGGTTAAAGCCTTTAGGCTTTAATTATATGTGTTTTTCAATGTTGACAAACGGAATATTATGTGCTATAATGGAAATGTTGTAAAAACAACAATTCGGAGGGGCTTATGGAAAGATACGAGAAATTTACTTTTCTGATAGCGAGCGTTTCTAGAAACATAAGGAGAATAAAGACCGAGGAGATGGCAAGATGGGATCTGAAGAGCCATCACGTTTCCTGCATTTATTATCTTTATGTCAACAAGTCGCTTACCTTAACGAAGCTTTGCAAGGTGTGTAACGAGGACAAGGCGAATATGTCAAGATCGGTTGATTATCTTGAGGAGAACGGATTCGTTACTCATAGCGGTGATCCTTCAAAAAAATACAGGTCGCCGTACATACTTACCGAAAAGGGTAAAGAGATCGGTAAGTCACTGAAGGAGAGGATCGATCAGACCCTTTCGGATGCAAGCCTCGGAATAAGTGACGAGGAGCGCAAAATAATGTACGATTGCCTCGAACGAATCAATGAAAACCTGTGTAACCTAGCAAATGAATATAAAAAAGAAAACGGGAAATAATTCAAGGAGAAATAAAGTATGAGAGATTACGTAATTTTTACCGATTCCGCGTGTGACATTAAGCCCTCCGATCTTGAATCCTGGGGTGTTAAATTTAAAGAGCTTACTTTCAGATTTTCCGACGATGCGAAGGAATATTCCAATCACGAAATGCCGGTAGAGGATTTCTATAACAGAATGCGTGAGGGCGGCGTTGCAAAAACCTCTGCAATCAACGTTGCGGAAATGACAGAAGCGTTTGAAGAAACGCTTAAGGAGGGCAAGGATATTCTTTGCATATCCTTCTCGTCCGGACTCAGCACCACCTATAACTCTGCTCGCCTTGCGGCAGAGGAGCT